>DATBOH010000231.1:0-15604 GCA_036553915.1 Caulobacteraceae bacterium
GCGCCGGCGAGCACCGGCAGCGACAGCAGCAGCAGGAACACCGTCACCAGGATCGACCAGACGAACAGCGGCATCCGGTGCAGGGTCATGCCGGGGGCGCGCATGTTGAAGATGGTGGTGATGAAGTTGATGGCCCCTAGGATCGAGCTGGCCCCGGCCAGGTGGATCGACAGGATCACGCAGTCCATGGCCGGGCCGGTATGGCCGATGGTCGAGAGCGGCGGATACAGCGTCCAGCCGCCGCCAAAGCCGCGGCCCGGGCCACCGTCGACGAAAAGTGAGGTGAGCAGCATGCACCACGAGGCCACCAGCAGCCAAAAGCTGACGTTGTTCATGCGCGGAAAGGCCATGTCGGGGGCGCCGATCATCAGCGGCACGAACCAGTTGCCAAACCCGCCGATCATCGCCGGCATAACCATGAAGAAGATCATGATCAGGGCGTGGGCGGTGACCACGACGTAGTAGCCGTGCTTGGACTGTTCGACGAGACCGTGGAGATTGATGATCGGATTGATGTTGGTGAAGATTTGCAGGCCGGGCTCGGCCAGCTCCCAGCGGATCAGGCCTGAGAACAGCGCCCCGATGATCCCCGCCTGGATGGCGAAGATGATGTACAGGGTGCCTATATCCTTGTGATTGGTCGACAAAAACCAGCGGGTGAAGAAGCCGGGCTTGTCGGAGTGGCCGCCGTAGCCATGGGCTTCGACGGTGGCGACGCGTTCGTGGGTGATGTCGGCCATGACGGGTTTTCTTTAAGGACTCCCTCGCACTAACGCGCTGAAACGACCGCCGCGGCGGGCGCGGGGGCGGCCTGGGCGACGCTCGCCGCCGGCTTGGGTTGTTTGCTGGCCACCCAGGTGTCGAAATCGGCCTGGCTGACCACCTTGACCTCGATCGGCATGTAGGAATGGTTGGAGCCGCAAAGCTGCGAGCACTGGCCATAGAAGATCCCGGTGCGATTGGCCTTGAACCAGGTCTGGTTGAGGCGCCCGGGAATGGCGTCGATCTTCACCCCGAAAGCTGGCACCGACCACGAGTGAATGACGTCCTCGGCGGTCAGCTGCACCCGGACGACCTTGTTCACCGGCACAATCATCGGAGCATTGGTCTCCAGCAGATACGGCAGGTCCTTGGCCTTGGCGTCGGCCTCGGTCATCGGTGTGGAGGTGAACGCGCCGATCTTCTGATCGGGATATTCATAGTCCCAATTCCACTGCCGGCCGGTGACCTTCACGGTCATGTCCGGACGCGGCATGGCGTGCTCCTCGAACAGCAGCCGGAACGAGAAGATGGCGATGAACATCAGGATCAGCACCGGGACGACGGTCCACAGCACCTCGACCGGGGTGTTGTGACTGAAACGGGCCGGCTCAGGATTGGCGCGCTTGTTGAAACGCACGATGACTACGGCCAGCAAAACCAGCACCAGGCCGGCGATGGCGATGATGATCGGCGAGACGATGAAGTTGTGGAACCAGATTTGCTCGTCGCGGATGTGCGAGGCGGAGCGCTGCATGTCGATGCCGCGATCGACCGGCTGACCAACAATATCGGCCAGGGCTCCGAGCGCCATCGCCGAGCTTGCCGCGACCGCTCCAGCGCCCGCCGCCAGTCGCCTGATCCCCGTTGTCGTGAACCTCATGTCCCTCGCGGCCTAATCTTGACGCTGCGCTGTGGGCCAGGCGCCCGCTCGCATGCCTCCTGAACTGTCGGGCCGAAACGCCAGCGGCCGCCGCCGCGCTGGCCGCGCCTCGGCCGTTCGAGCCTGCCCGGGGGTGCATACCCGCCATCCGCCGCCTTGCCAAGCGGGTGCGCCGGCCGGGGTGAACTCTGGCCACGCCAGGTGTTTCCTGGAAGCCTCCGCACGACTATCTGTGGACTGTCCCCACCCGCCTTAAGAGTGCGCTGAATGAATGCTCCCGTCCTTGCGCCGTCGCTGCTCGAAGCCGCCGGCGTTAATCCGGCCACCGCCACCGAGCTGCTGGCCGAAGCGGTGAAAGGCGCCGACGACGGGGAAATCTTTGTCGAACGCTCGCACAGCGAAATGTTTGTCTATGACGACAATCGCCTGAAGTCGGCCTCCTACGATTCGACCGAGGGCTTTGGTCTGCGCGTCGTGGCCGGCGAGACCAGCGGCTACGCCCATTCCAGTGAGATCAGCGAGGCGGCGATCCGCCGCGCCGCCGCCACGGCTTCGCTCGCCAAGCGCGGCTACAGCGGCGTCCGTGGCGAGGGGCCCCGGCCGACCAACGCCAAGCTCTACGGCGACGAGGACCCGCTCGCCACGCCCGGTTTCGCCGACAAGATCGCGCTGCTGCAGGAGATCGACGCCCATGCGCGCGCCGCCGACCCCCGGGTGGCGCAGGTGATGGTCACGCTGGCCGGCGAGCGGCGGGTGATCGAGATCGTCCGTCCGGACGGACGCCTGATCCGCGATGTCCGGCCGCTCTGCCGGATCGGGGTGCAGATCACCGTCGACAAGGACGGCCGGCGCGAAACCGGCCGGTCGGGCGCTGGCGGCCGGGCCGGATTCGAGGCCTGGATAACGCCCGACAGATGGCGCGCCGAAGTCGCCGAGGCTCTGCGCGAGGCGCTCGTCAACCTCGACGCCGTGCCCTGCCCGGCCGGCGAGATGGATGTCGTGCTGGGTCCGGGCTGGAATGGCGTGCTGTTGCATGAGGCTGTCGGCCATGGGCTGGAAGGCGATTTCAACCGCAAGGGCTCCAGCGCCTTCTCGGGGCGAATCGGCGAGCGCGTCGCCGCGCCTGGCGTGACGGTTTTCGACGATGGAGCCATCGCCGGGCGGCGGGGTTCGCTGACCGTCGACGACGAGGGCACGCCGACCTCGCGTACGATCCTGATCGAGGACGGCGTCCTGAGGGGCTATATGCACGACCGCCAGAGCGCCCGCCTGATGGGCATGGCGCCGACCGGAAACAGCCGGCGCGAATCCTACGCCTGTCTGCCGATGCCGAGGATGACCAACACCGGAATGCTGGCCGGCGGGACCCCGTTCGCCGAGATGATCGCCAGCACCCGGCGCGGCCTCTATTGCGCCAACTTCGGCGGCGGCCAGGTCGACATCACCAACGGCAAGTTCGTCTTTCAATGCACCGAGGCCTATCTCATCGAGGACGGCCGCATCACCACGCCGGTCAAGGGCGCGACGCTGATCGGCGACGGTCCCTCGGCGCTGACCCGGGTGACCATGATCGGCGATGACTTCGACTTCGATCCCGGCATCGGTGTATGCGGCAAGGCCGGACAGAGCGTGCCTGTGGGAGTCGGCCAGCCCTCCCTGAAGATCGCCGGCCTGACGGTCGGCGGCACGAGCGTCTGAACGATGAGTCAATGTCTCACCAGTATAGTTTTGAAGCTTAGCCTTAGTCCGACCGCATAACGCGACGGAAGTTGCGTCAAACCGACGCAGCGCATCGGCCCTATGAAGATAAAACCGTTTGGGTTGTCCAATTTGTCGCAGGCGATGCGCGACCGGGCGCGTTGACCGCCGCAATGTCGCCTTCTAACCCACTGAGACCGGCGACCGGTACGCAGCGCCGGGAATGAGGGGCGCCAAGATGAAGATTATTGCCGCGGCGCTTGCCGCTTCGGCCGCCGTCGCCCTGGCGGTCGCCGGCCCGGCCAGCGCGCTCACCAATCTGGTCACCAACGGCGGCTTCGAGACCAATGGTGGCGGCGGCCAGATCAACTTCAACACCTTCGCCACCGGCTGGACCGTCGGCGGCACGAAGAACAACAGCTACACCTTCCTGTACAAGGCCGGATCCTCGGACCGCCTCACCGGGGCCAACAAGGCTCCCAGCGGCGTTTCCGGTCAGGTCGCGCTCTGGGGGCCGAACGACGGGTCGGCCAACTTCCTGCCGGCGAGCAGCCCCCAGGGCGGATACTTCCTGGCCCAGGACGGCGACTATCCCGGCCACACCTCCGCGGTTCAGCAGACCATCTCCGGCCTCCAGCCTGGCAAGGAATATCTGCTCACTTTCGACTACGGCTTCGCCCAGCAGCACGGGTTCGACGGAAAGACCGTCCAGGATTGGCAGGTGAGCCTGGGGTCGGAGACCTGGAAGACGACCAGCTACGATCTGGGCAACCACGGTTTTTCCGGCTGGCTGCAGGGGCAATTCGAATTCACCGCCTCCAACGCCAGCGAGGTGCTGTCCTTCCTGGCCCAGGGGAACAAGCCGCTGCCACCCTTCGCCCTGCTCGACAATGTCAGCCTGTCGATGGTGCTTCCCGAGCCTTCCGACTGGGTTTTGATGTTGGCCGGCTTTGCAGTGATCGGCGCGGCGGCGCGGACGCGGCGGGCCCGGGGCTTGATTGCCAAGGCCTAGAAGCCGCCCACCATGCGTTTGGTGTAGAGTAGCCTATGGCCCACCTGATGCCCTGGCTGTTGCAGGTCGGACGCACGGCGCTGTGGCTGGTGCTGCTGAGCGCGTTGTTCGCGCCGCTCGAACGCCTCTTCCCGATCGGCGTGGCGCGCCGCCGGCGCGGCGACTTCGGCGCCGACCTGGCCTGGTATTGGATCAACAGCCTGACCCCGATCTTTCTGCTCGGACCGCCAGCAGCGCTCCTGGCCATGGCGGCCCACGCCATGCTCCCTCCGGTCGTCGGCGCGGCGGTGGCCGCCCTGCCGCTATGGGCGCGGATGGTGCTGGCGATGATAGTCGGCGAGCTGGGCTTCTACTGGGGCCATCGCTGGAGCCATGAATGGCCATGGCTGTGGCGCTTTCACGCCGTGCATCACAGCGCCACCCGCGTCGACTTTCTGGTCAACACGCGGGCCCATCCCATCGACATGGTGTTCACAAGGCTATGCGGCCTGACCCTGCTGTTCGCCACCGGCCTGGCCGCGCCGGTCGGACCTCACCCGACCCTCGTTCCAGCTCTGGTGCTGTTCGTCGGCTCGATGTGGAGCTTTTTCATTCACGCCAACCTGCGCTGGCGCCTCGGACCGCTCGAGGAACTGATCGCCAGTCCAGCCTTCCACCATTGGCACCACACCCTGGAAGACCATCGCGATCACAATTATGCGGCCATGTTACCGTTCATGGACCGGTTGTTCGGGACCTTCTATCTGCCCAAGGCGTGGCCGGCCGCCTATGGAGCCGCGACGCCGGTCGCCTCCACCCTCACCGGACAGTTTGTCGATCCGTTCCGGCCCGCGCGGACCGCGGCCGCCCCTGAGCCGGTCGCCTCGGCCAGAGCTGAGGACGCCGTTACCGCGAATTAACTGGCCTTGCCGTTCCAGGGCTGCGACCACGGCCCTACAGCGAACGTCTTGGGTGGAGCGTCGTGAGCCTCGCAATCGTCATGGCCGCGGCCCTGGCCGCCGCCGCGCCAGATGAGACCACGCCGGCGCCGGCCCCAGCCGCGATCACGCAAGCTACAGCGGGCCTGGTGACCAGCTATCCGGCCGCCTTCTTCGCGCCGGCGCAGCCGTCCACGGCTCTGGACATGGTTGGGCGCGTCCCCGGCTTTAGCCTCGATGTCGGCGGCGGCGTGCGCGGCTTCGGCGCGGCCGGCAACGTCTTGATCGACGGGGTCAGGCCACCGGCCAAGGGCGATTCCCTGGATCAGATTCTCAGCCGCATCCCGGCCTCTTCGGTTTTGCGTATCGATCTCATTCGCGCCGGTGCGCCGGGCGTCGACATGCAGGGCAAGACCGTGCTGGCGGATGTCATTCGACGCAAGGATATCGGCGGCAAAGCCACGCTCACCCTCACCGGTACGCACGCCTATGACGGCCGGGTCAGCGGCCAGTTTCATTTCGACGCCGAAAAGCGCATCGGCCAGGTCGATCTGCAGGGCTCGCTGCTGATCCTCCGAGCGCTCGACGATGGGGCCGGCAATGGGAGCTGGAACCGGGTGTTCGGCAATGGCGCGCGCATCCAGGCCCTTGAGACCAGCCAGGGTCACGAAAACAACTACAAGGCTACTGGCGCGCTGGAGGCCCCGGTCCTCGGCGGCTCGCTCAAGATCGACGCCTCGGTGCTTGCCGATCCCTATCACAATGTGCAGCGCGATAGGCTCATTCCGCCCCCTGGCGAGGATTTCGATCACTTCTTCACCCGCCAGGATACGGCCGAGATCGGCGTCCGTTTCGAACGCCCTCTGGGCGCGAAATGGAGCTTGGAGACCTACCTTCTGCAGCAGCTTGGACGGCAGCACACGACCGACGACTTCATCAGCGATCCGGTGACCGCGGCGCTCACGGGCGACGATGTTGACGACCACTTCGCGCTGCATAAGACCACCGGAGAGAGCATTGCCCGGGCCTTGGTCAGATACGCCCCGACTCGCACTCTTTCGCTGCAGGCCGGCGTTGAGGGCGATTTCAACTGGCTGAAGACCCACACCACCTTCGTCCAGAATGGGATGCCGGTCGCTTTGCCGGCCGCCGACGTGAAAGTGACCGAAGCGCGCGGCGAGGCTTTCGCCACCGCCGTCTGGCAGGCGCGGCCGAATGTCTCGGTCGAGGCGGGACTGCGGATGGAAGCCTCGCGCATCGCCTCAAGCGGCGATGTGATCAGCGCCCGAACGCTCTCCTACCCCAAGCCGCGCCTGTTGCTTTCCTGGTCGCCAGATGCCGCCGACCAGCTGCGCGTCCGGATCGAACGCGAGATAGGCCAGCTCAACTTCGACGATTTCACCGCCCAGACCGCCGGTCTCAACACCGGCACTGTCCACGCCGGCAATCCCAACCTCAATCCGACCCAGGATTGGGTGTTCGAAGCGGCCTGGGACCGGCGGTTCTGGAACGGCGGCGATTTGACCGTGACTGTCCGCCACTACGCCTACCAGCAGGTCGAGGATCGGATCGGAGTCGTCGATCCCTCAGGCATCGTCTTCGACGCCCCGGGCGACATCGGGGCCGGAACCGAGGACGAGGCGGTAGCGGCCCTCACCCTGCCCACCGATCGCTTGGGCCTCAAGAACGGTCAATTGACAGGCCAGGCTACCATTCGACGCTCGCGCGTGATCGATCCGACGACTGGCCAGCCTCGGGAATTTTCGGCCCTGCATCCCAGCGATTGGGAGCTTCATTTCAACCAGGGACTGCCACGCTGGAGGGCGTCGTGGGGGTTCGATATTGCCGGCCAGTGGCGCAACAGGGCTTACCGATTCAACGAAATAGACGCCACCAAGATCGGTAGCGAGATGAATCTCTGGGCCGAATACAAGCCCAAGGCCGATGTCACCTTGCGGGTCGACCTCTTGAACGCCACCGCCCGTGGGGTCGAAACCTCCCGCCAGGTGTTCAACGGTCCGCGCGATGTGTTTCCGCTGGATTTCACTGATGTCCGGCGCCTGGGGGTCGGCCGGTTCGTGCGCCTGACGCTGATCAAGGCGTTTGGCTGAACCCCAGGTAGGCGGAATCGCCAAGGGGCGGAGGGGCGCGAGACTCGCGCCTTAACCCGCCCTTCATTCCCAGAGCCGATTTTCGCCGACGCCATGGAAACCGACCGGATCATAATCGGCGATTGCCTCACCGAACTGGCGAGCCTGCCGGAAAGGTCGGTGGACCTGGTGTTCGCAGACCCGCCCTACAATCTGCAGCTCGGCGGCGAGCTGTTGCGGCCGGACAACTCCAAAGTCGACGCGGTCGATGACGACTGGGACAGGTTCGACTCATTCGCCGAATACGACGCCTTCACCGAGGCCTGGCTTAGCGGTTGTCGACGGGTACTGAAGGACGAGGGCGCCCTGTGGGTGATCGGCAGCTACCACAATATTTTTCGCGTCGGCCGCATTCTTCAGGACCTCGGCTTCTGGATTCTCAACGACGTCGTCTGGCGCAAGACCAACCCAATGCCGAATTTCAAAGGCGCACGGCTGGCCAACGCTCATGAGACTCTGATCTGGGCGGCCAAGTCCCGCGGCGCCCGTCGCTACACTTTCAATTACGACGCCCTGAAGATGGCCAACGACGATCTGCAAATGCGCTCGGACTGGACCTTGCCACTGGCCACCGGCGAGGAGCGGGTTCGCGATGCGGCGGGGGTCAAGGTGCATCCGACCCAGAAGCCCGAGGCATTGCTGCACCGGGTGATCCTGGCCGCGAGCCGGCCAGGCGATGTCGTTCTCGACCCTTTCTTCGGAGTCGGGACCACCGGCGCGGTGGCCAAGCGCCTCGGTCGACATTTCATCGGCATCGAGCGCGAAACCGCCTACGTCGAGGCGGCCAAGGCGCGCATCGCGGCGGTTACGCCCGCTCCGGCCGACGCCATCCATGTCATCGGCTCCAAGCGCGCCGAGCCCCGCGTCCCGTTCGGCCAGATCGTCGAGGCCGGTCTGGTGCGCCCAGGCGATCTGATCTGGTGCCCCAAGGGCCGGCAGGCGGCGCGCGTGCGGGCCGACGGCAGCCTGGTGGCCGGGGATCTGACCGGCTCCATCCACAAGGTCGGGGCGATGCTGCAGTCACAGCCGGCCTGCAACGGTTGGACCTATTGGCACATCCGCACCGACACGGGTCTGGCGCCGATCGATATACTGCGGACCCAGATGCGCGCCGCCATGGCTGGCTAGAGTCGCCGCCCACGCTCATCAAGGTCCCAGGCGAAGCGCTTTGCGGAAGAGCGATGGGGCGGCGATGGCCGCCTCGTCCGCCGGCAGCCATAGAAAATCCGGATTGGCGCTGTTCGTCTCGGCCCCAAGCACCTGCAATGCGAGACTGAAGTGGGTGAACACATGGCGGACCTCGCCGTAGGCCTGCCAGCACGCTTCAGTTGGCGCGGCCGATAGCGCCTCGGCCGCGGTCCACCGGGCGGCGCGCCACGCGGTGGTCGGCAGGCCGAGCATGCCCCCGAGCAAGCCGCGCGGGGGACGCCGAACCACCGCCACCTTGTCGCCGTACGTCAGGCGGTAGACGACGCCATACCGTTGCGGCCGTTCGGCCCTGGCCGTGCGGCGGGGCAAGGCGGCCGCGAGGCCATGGGCCTTGGCGGCGCAATGCCCAGTGAGCGGACAGACGGAGCATTCAGGCGCCTTTGGCCGGCACACTGTCGCACCCAAATCCATCAACGCCTGGGCCCAGTCACCGGACCTGGCTTCGCCAACCAGACCGGCGGCCAGCGCCACCAGTTCGGGTTTGGCCGCCGGCAGCGGCGTTTCGACCGCGAACAGGCGCGCCATGACCCGCTCGACATTGGCGTCAACGGCGTTGGCCGGCCGATCGAAAGCGATCGCGGCGATGGCCGCGGCGGTATAGGCGCCGATGCCCGGGAGAACGCGCAGGTCGGCTTCGGCGGCCGGAAAGCCGCCGCCAGCGGCGACCACGGCGCGGGCGCAAGCCAAGAGATTGCGCGCCCGGGCGTAGTAACCCAGGCCGGCCCAGGTACTCATGACCTCGGCGTCGGCCGCCCCGGCCAGGGCCCCAACCGTTGGCCAGCGTCGCACGAAAATCTCGAAATAGGGGGCGGCGTGGGCGACGGTGGTCTGTTGCAGCATGATTTCGGAGAGCCACACGCGGTAGGGATCGACGTTTTCGCCCGGATTGGCTCGCCAGGGCAGCCGCCGCCGATGGGCATCGTACCAGGCCAGAAGGTTGGCGCGGATCGCGGCTGCGAAATCCGACGATGGGGCTATGATGGCCGGCAATGACCCGTTCCCTGCCCAGTTCGGCGGAAGCCGCGCAGATTCTCACCCGGCTGAGGACACGCCCGGCCCGAGCGCCGCCGCCCCTGGCCGGGCGGGCGCTCGGCCCGACGCTGAAGGCCCTCGAGGCTCGGTTCGGTCAGGGAGTCGACGGGCTGAAAAGCCGCTGGAGCGAGATCGTCGGGACGGCCTTGTGGCGGCGCACCGAGCCGGTGCGGCTGTCGGCGCGTCGTGGCGGCGGCGGGGCGACGCTGGAGATCCGCGTTGACGGGCCGTCCGCGACCCTGATCCAGCACCAGGCGGGCGACATACTCGCCCGGGTCAACCTCTATCTCGGCGAAGGCGCGGCCGAGCGATTGCGGATTGTCCAGGGACCCGTCCGACGGCCGTCCGCCGCGCCTCCAAGGCGCATCGGCGGCGGTGGCGGGCCGCTGCCCCCCGATCAGGAAGAGGCTCTGGCCGCCAGCGTCGACGCGTTGCCCGAAGGGCCGCTCAAGGCGGCGCTGATCGGCCTGGGGCGCGAGGTCTGGAGGCGACGCCAGCCTTGACGCCCGAACTCCGGGCGCGGCAGTTCCGGGCGGCGCGGAATCGCGCTTAACAGGATCGAACATCCAGCGCGGGATCGAACCATGCGAGCTTTTTCCGTTTTTGCAGCGCTTGCCGCCGCCCTGGTCTTGTCGGCCTGCCAGGCTGGCCCGGGCGGCGTTTCCGCCGACGACATGACGCTGGGCAATCCCAAGGCCAAGGTGACGGTGACCGAATACGCCTCGCTGGGATGTCCGCACTGCGCCGCCTTCAACAACGATGTGTTCCCGGCCTTCAAGGCCAAATACATCGACACCGGCAAGGTGTTTTACATCGCCCGCGAGGCCCTGACGGGCGATGCCTCGATCGCCGCGGCCGGTTTTCTGACCGCGCGCTGCGCCGGCAAGGCCAAGTATTTCCAGGTCGTCGACGCCGTTTACCACGCCCAGACGCAGTTGGAGTCCGGCGACCCGCACGCCATTTTGTTGCAAATCGCCCGCGCCGCCGGCCTTACCGACGCGCAGTTCGACGCTTGCATTCGCGACCAGGCGGCGGTCAAGGCCCTCGACGATAGGGTGCAAACGCATATGACGGCCGACAAGGTCGGGGCCACCCCGACGTTTCTGATCAATGGCAAGGTCTACAGCAAGGGTGAGATGAGCCTGGCGGAGCTCGACCAGGCGATCGCCGCCGCCCAGAAGGATGAGCCCGGCTCATGAGGGGCCGCTCGCGAGGGCTTTTGCTGGCGCTCGCCAGCCTGGCCTTGGCGGCCGCCGCGCCAGCGCCGCCAGAACCCGATATGGCGCTGGGCTCGCCCAAGGCTCGGGTGACGGTGATCGAATACGCCTCCCTCGGCTGCCCGCATTGCGGCGTCTGGGCGCGCGACGTGTTCCCCGCTTTCGAAGCCAAATACATCCGCACTGGCCGGGCCCGGTTTGTCCTGCGCGAAATGTTGAACGGAGACCCCGACGTCTCCGCCGCCGGCTTCCTAACCGCCCGCTGCGCCGGACGAAGGCGTTATTTCCAGGTCGTCGAGGCGCTCTTCGCCGCCCAGCCGCAGATGGCCAAGGACGGTGACGACCTGCCCTCGCTAGTGAAGGCGGCGGCCAACGCCGGTTTGACCAAGGCCCAGGTCTCGGCCTGTCTTTCCGATAGGGCCGCGCTCGCCGCCTTGGAGGCGCGGGCCGATCGCTGGTCCACCGCCGAGCACGTCGATGGAACGCCGACCTTCGATGTCGGCGGCAAGCGCCTGGTCGGCGAACAATCGCTCGCCAGCCTGGGCGCCGCCATCGCCGCCGCCAGGGCGCGCCGTTGAGCGGCATGGACTTTGTCCGGCTCAAGCTCACCGGATTCAAATCGTTCGTTGAGGCGGCCGAATTTCGTATCGAGGCCGGCCTCACCGGCGTCATCGGCCCCAATGGGTGCGGCAAGTCCAACCTGCTCGAGGCGCTGCGCTGGGTGATGGGCGCCGCCTCCGCCAAGGCGATGCGCGGCGAGGGCATGGACGATGTCATTTTCGCCGGCTCGGCCAGTCGGGCGGCGCGCAGCCACGCCGAGGTCGTCCTGACCATCGATAACGCCAGCGGCGACGCCCCGGGGCGCTTCGCCGCCGATCCGGTTCTGGAGGTGGCGCGCCGGATCGATCGCGGCGAGGGCTCGACCTATCGGATCAACGGCCGCGAGAGCCGAGCGCGGGATGTCCAGATCCTGTTCGCCGACGCCTCGTCCGGGGCCAATTCCCCGGCCCTGGTCCGCCAAGGACAGATCTCGGAGCTGATCGCGGCCAAGCCCCAGAACCGGCGCCGCATCCTTGAAGAGGCGGCCGGGGTCAGCGGCCTGCATGGCCGCCGCCACGAAGCCGAACTGCGCATCGCCGCCGTTGTCGCCAATCTAGAACGCCTGGACGCGGTGACGCGCGAACTCGACATGTCGCTCGCCCGGCTGCGCAAGGAAGCCCGCCAGGCGGAACGCTACAAGACCGTGGCGGCGGAGATCCGGGCCCTGGAAACGTCCCTGGCGGAATCGCGCTGGCGCGAAGCCCGCCACGCGGTTGCCGCACTTGAGCTTTCGACCGCCGAGGCTCAGGCCGCCGCGGAGTCCTCGGCTCTCGACGCGGCCGCGGCGATCAAAAAGGTCTTGGATGCCGATGCGCGGGTCGGACCGGCGCGCCAGGCGGCGGCCCAGGCGACGGCGAAACTCAACGAGGCCCTGGTCGCCCGCGACCGGCTCGACCGCGACCGCCAGCGGGCTGACGCCGATATCGAGGCGCTCGATTCTGAACTTGGCCGCCTCAAGCGCGAGGGCGAACGCGCCAACGCCTGGGCGGCCGAAGCCCACGCCGGCCTGCTACGCTTGGCCGAGGCCGCCGAGGCTCTGAACACGCGCCGGCAAGCGGCGGAGCAGGCTCTTGCTGGGTTGGAAACAGCCGCCGTCGAGGCCGACGCGGACTGGCGAGCCGCCGAGACCGGGGTCGAAGAGGCGGCGACCGCCTTTGCCTCGGCGAAAATCCAGCGCCAATCGGTGGAAAGCCGACTCGCCGATGCGGTGGCGCGCGGCCGCCGGATGGCCGAGGCTTTGGAGCGCGCCCGCGCCGACGTGGCGGCGTTCGAGGGGGTATCACCTGGGCTGGCGGCGGCGGCTTCCGAAGCCGCGACGGGAGCGGTCCGCCTGGCGGAGGCGCGCGAGGCGCGGGCGCATGCGGAGATGGCGTGGACCGCGGCGCGCGAACGTGAGAGCGCCGTCCGGCTGGAGCGCCGCGCCGCCGAGGACGCCCTGGCCTCTTGCCTCACTGAGTCACAGGCGCTGGCGCGGCTAGCCGCAGGAGAGGCGGCCGATGGTTTTACGCCGGTGCTGGATTCGGTGGCCCCGGCGGCCGGTTTCGAAGCCGCATTGGCGGCGGCGTTCGGGGCCGACCTCGACGCCGCCCTGGACCCGGCGGCCCCGGCCTTCTGGGCCGGAGCCGGGGCGCGGGCGCCGGAATGGCCGAAAGGCGCGCGGCCGTTGGCCGATCACGTGCGCGTTCCGCCGGCTCTGGCGGCGCGTCTGGCCCTCACCGCGCTGGTGGACGCCAGCCAAGGCGATCGGCTGCAAAGGCGCCTGCCGCCGGGCGCGCGACTCGTGTCGAAAGCCGGCGATCTGTGGCGCTGGGATGGCTACACCCAACGCGCCGGCGCCAGCCGTCCGGCCGAGGCGCGTCTGGCGCAGCGGGCCCGTCTGGCGGTGCTCCAGGCCGAAATCTCACGCCTGAAACCTAACCATGAGGCGGCTCAAGCCGCCCATGGGCAGGCGGCGACCAATCTCGCCGATGCGGAGGAACGGTTGCGCGCCGCCCGCCTCGCCGAAGGGCGGGCCGACACGGCCGCCGAACTGGAGCGCCAGACCCTGGCCGCCGCTCACAGGACCGAGGAAGAACGTCAAGCGCGGCGCAGCCAAACCCAGGCGCGGATCGCCCAACTGGAAGGCGAGGCGGCCGAGGCGGCGGAGGCGGCGGCGACGGCCGAGGCGGATCGGCAAAGATTGGTCGACGGGTCTGGCCTGGAAGGGCGCCTGAACGCAGCCCGCGGCGCGGCTCACGCCGCTCGGGAAAAGGCCCTGAGCGCCAGAATGGAGCTGGAAGCCGAGCACCGCGAGGGCGCCGCGGCGGCGAACCGCCTCTCGGCCATTGCCGCTGAACAGGCCGATTGGGAGGCGCGCCGGATTCGGGCGCGGGCGCAATTCGAAGAATTGGCTGCGGCGCGGCAGGCGGTCGAGGCCCGTCTGGAGATTGCCAAGGCGCGGCCGGAAACGCTGGAGCGCGAACGCCTTGTCGCTCAGCAGGCTTTTATCGACGCCGAGGTGGCTCGCGATCTGGCCGCGCAGGCGCTCACCGAGGCCGAATCTCGACGCACCATCGCCGACCAGGCCAGCCGGGCGGTCGAAAGCCTCGCCAGCGCCGCCCGCGAGACTATCGCCGGGCTGGCTGGCCGACTCGAAGCGGCGCGGGAGCGGCTGGCCGAGCACGCGAACGGGCTCGCCAGCGCCAGGCAGACATCGGTCGCCGCCCTCGAGGCCCTGGCGGAAGACGCCTCGTCTCAGCCGCACGACCCGGGCGTGGCCGAAGCCCGACTGACCGCTCTTCGACGCGAACGCGATGGCATCGGGCCGGTCAACTTGAGGGCCGCCGAAGACCTCGGCGCCTTGACGACGCGAGCCGACTCCCTGGCCCATGAACGGGCCGATCTGGATGGCGCTTTGCACCGCCTGCGCCGCGGCGTCACCGAGCTCAACGCCGAGGGCCGCCAGCGCCTGTTGGCGGCGTTTGACGGCATCCACACGCACTTTCGCGACCTGTTCACGACCTTGTTCGCCGGCGGAAGGGCCGAACTGCGCCTGATCGACGCCGAAGATCCGCTGGAAGCCGGGCTGGAGATCTTCGCCTGCCCGCCGGGCAAGCGCCTGACGGCCATGAGTCTGATGAGCGGCGGCGAACAGGCGCTGACCGCCATGGCTCTGATCTTCGCCGTGTTCCTGTCCAATCCGGCCCCCGTATGCGTCCTCGACGAGGCCGACGCGCCGCTCGACGACGCCAATGTCGAGAAGTTCTGCAATCTGTTGGCGGCCATGCGAGTCCGCACTTCGACCCGTTTCCTGGTCATCACCCACAATCCCCTGACCATGAGCCGCATGGATCGTCTCTATGGCGTGACCATGAGTGAGCCGGGCGTCTCGCAACTGGTCTCGGTCGACCTGCACGAGGCGCGGGCCATGGTCGACTCATAGCCAATGATTAATATTAATTTTCAATCGTTTAACAGGCGATCACGCAGTCTTGACGACGCGCGTCCGCGTCTATAGTTTCCGCGCCGACCTGGCCGGGCCGAGGTCTGGACGCCAGGGTGGCTGAGAAGACCGCAACGTCCATGCCAGAGCCTGACGAAACCAGCCGTGGGGCGCTTGAGAACCTCGATCATAGGCTGGACGCGTTCACGGCTTCTCGTTCGACCAAACCCCTTTCGTTGGGGCTGGGCGATTCCGCGAGTGACGGTTTTCGCATGCTCGGCCAGATTCTGGGCGGCGTGTTGGCCGGCCTGGGTCTGGGATGGCTCGTCGATCGGTTGGCCGGCACGGCGCCCTTCGGGGTGCTGATCGGTCTGCTGGTTGGCGTCGGATTCTCGGTGTACGCCGCGGTCCGCACGGCCACGGCGATGAGCGCCAAGGCGGATGCCAAGCCGGCCCCCGCCGCGCCCGGCGATGATGATGACGACGACTGAGAAGCGAAGGATCAAGGCTTAAGCAATGGCCGCCATAGAGCCGATGGGACAGTTTCTGGTGCGCAAGGTCGTGCCCGTCGAGCCCGTGCAAATTCCGGGTTTGGGCGCCATCGACCTGTCAATCACCAACACCGTGCTGTTCATGCTGATTTCGGCCGGGCTGATCGCCGTGTTCTTTCTAGTCGCGGCGCGGCGACAGGTGGTGCCGGGGCGGA
>DATBOH010000232.1:0-2806 GCA_036553915.1 Caulobacteraceae bacterium
GAATTTCAGGGAATCAAGCTTGGTCTTGAGCGAGGCGTCATAGAGGCGCGAGCCAACGCGCACCTTCAGGCCGCCGAATATGGTCGGATCGACCACCGTCTCGATCTCCGGCTCGCGTCCGATGGCGGCGGCCAGAGCCGCGGCTACGGCTTTGGCCTGGGCGGCGGTGAGCGGCACGGCGGTTGTGACCGTGGCGGCGGTGCGGCCGCGGCGGGCGGCCGCGAGGCGCTGGAAGGCGTCGATGACCGCCACGAGGGCGCCGGAGCGGCGGTTGGCGGCCAGCAGGCCGAGGAATTTGCCGGTGGTCGCCGAAAAGCCGGCGCGGCTGGCGACAGCGGTCAATCCAGCCCCCTTCTGCTCGGCGGTGAATCTCGGAGAAACGGTCAGCGAACGCAGATCGGCGCTGGCGACCAGCATGGACTTCAAACTGGCCAGATCGGCTTCGACGGCCTCCAGAACGCCGGTCTCCAACGCCAGGTCGAGCAGCGCCCGCGCGTAGCGCGCCCCGACATCACTGCTAAGAGTTTTATCCGCCACCGATAACCCTGTCTCGACTTCCACACGTCGGCGCCGCGACCCGGAAGGTCCGTGCGACACCCGCTTCAAAAGGCTTGGTTCGCCCGAAATTCGAGGCGCGCGAGCACAGGGCGCGACCAGCCCGTCCCTCAAAGCCGGGCGGCTGATAGCATGACCCCCAAGGGGGTGCAACCGGCCGCGAGAGCGATCGCGCTGCAGTGCACAACGGTCGCCGCAGCGTCCGGCGGCGGAACAGATTCTAGCCCTTGCCGAGCACCTTGTCGGCCTTCTTGGCGATCTTGGCGGCTTCGGCCTTGGGCATCCGACCGCTCTTGACCGCCTGACTGGCACGCGCCTTGGCGTTGCGCGCATGCGCCTTGTCTTCGATCGGATAGGCGCGTTTTTTGGGCTCGGCGAAGTCTTTGTCCGGCAGCCGGTCGCGCGCCTTGGCGTTCAGTTCGGCCATGTTTGCCTCCCTACGCTGGCGGCTTCGGCAACTGAGCCTGGAGCTGGGCGCGAGTCAGGTTGATCGTCGCCGAGCCGTTGCTCATGTAGAGGTTGGTCGCTGGCACCTGGAAGCTCTGCTCGCCCATCTTGATGGTCGCCATGCCGTTCGCCCCGCTCGTCAGGGCGGTGATCGGACCGATGGCCGCTCCGGTGTTGTCGTTTACGGTCATGCCAACAGAAAGATTGGCGGCCGAAGCGCTGGTGTTTTCGGCCGTCCCGGTGTTGGCGGTCGATGACGGCGTGTCCGACTTTGACGGCGCCGGCGACATCGCGCCAGGCGTGCGCATGGGGGGCGACGGGCTCTGGGCCGCGATCCGGCCGCCCAACGGGGCCGCAACGGCGGCCGTGGCGAGAAGGGCGAGGGCCGCCGTGCCGGCGACGTGGCGCATGGGTGACATGGGTTTCCTCATTCGATCTGGCCCCCTGCCCTCATCAACATTCAGACTGGCGGTCGCGTTCCGACACTTCGGGAGCTGAGTATTTGCGGTCACCCCGGTGCGGAGGACGACAGGTTCGCTTGCCCGACGAAGCTCACGGGCGTCCCCTTGCGAATGGCCTTGGCAAGCGCCGCGGCGTCCCAGTTGGTCAGGCGCACGCAGCCATGCGAAGCGGTCTTTCCGACCAGTGAGGGGTCGGGCGTCCCATGGATGCCGTAGGTCGGATAGGTGAGGTCGATCCAGGTCGAGCCGACCGGATTGTTCGGTCCGGGCTTGATCGTATAAGCGCCGCCAGACGCATCGCCGAAGGTCAGACGCTTTGGATTGTAGGTGTAGTTGGGATTGCGAACCACGGCCTTGACCGCATAGGTTCCGCTCGGGGCCGGGCGCTCCACGCTGCCGACGGTGGCGGGAAAGATCGCCAGCAGCCGGCCATCACCATCATAGGCGCGCACCTCGTCGTCGCTCTTGTCGACCTCGATCTTGGCGACCGATGGCAGCGGCGCGGCGCCCGGCTGCACGACGACGATCCGCGTTCCCGCGACGCCGAAGTCAGCTCCGGGATTGAGCGATCGCAGCAGGCCCTGGCTCATGTGAAAGCGCTCGGCCAAGGCCTGCAGGGGGGTTTCAAAGCCCAGGTGCGGTAGGCTGGCCTGATCGGCCATCTTGGCCGGAGTCTTGCCGATGAACGGACCCTTTTCGTCCTCGCCGGTAATCACATAGTCGGCGGTGACCGGTCCGTGCTGATCGGCCGTGAGCGCTTTCCAGGCAGCGGCGTCGAGGCGGGTCGAGGCCGCTGGATTGGCCGGCGTCAGATTCCGGGTGCTCTCATAGGCCGCCAGGGCTCGGCGGAAGTTGCTTCCGGCGCGGCCGTCAATCTCGCCAGGTGAGAAATGCGCCCGGTCGAGCAGAACCTGAGCGCGCACCAGCACATCGGCGGTCGGCTGCGCACCCGGCGAAAAATCCGCCGACTCGATGGCGCTGGCTTGCGGCGAGGTCGAGGCCGGGGCGAGCGCCGCTTGCGCCGGCGGCGGGGCCACGACGGTGGGCGGCGAGGGCGCGACGACGAGCGGCGCGGGCGAAGGCCCCGTAGCTGAGGCCGGCGCGGCGGCCAGCCGGGTGGACTTGCCTCTGAAATCGTCACAGCCGGTCAGGGTCGCCAGGGCGACACCGCCGCAAACCATCATCAAGCGCAACCGCACCGGATTTCTCCACGTTGCCCGGACATGGGCAAGGCGTGGGCGTGGCTTTCGTTCCTCATGGCGGTCGCCGCCGCCATCGTCTTGGGGCATTGGATGTTGAGCGGCGCACAGCCGGCGAGGCGTATCGCCACCGCGCCGCCCGTC
>DATBOH010000234.1:0-6821 GCA_036553915.1 Caulobacteraceae bacterium
CGGCCTACGGCAACTATTTCGTCAACGACATCCACCACAATTATGTGGATTTCCTGCCAAGCGCCAACTTCAGCTTTGACCTCAAAAAGAATCTGATGTTGCGGATATCGGCCGCCGAGACAATATCGCGGCCCGACTACAGCTCCCTGGGCGCAAGCGTGTCGCTTAACGACCTGCTTCAGGTCGGCAGCGGTGGCAACGCCAATCTCAAGCCGGTCCGAGCCGCCGTTTTCGATGCCGGCCTCGAATACTACTATGGCCCGCAGTCTCTGGTCGCCATCAGTGTCTTCTATGACGATCTAGCGTCTTACGTAGCTTTCGAAAACCATACTCAGACCTATTTCAACATGTTCTTGGGGCATAACACCCCCTACATCATCTCGGCTCCGTTCAACATTTCGGGTCGGCTTGGGGGCGTCGAGATCCAATGGCAGCAGCCGATCGGCTGGGGCTTCGGCTTCCAGGCCAACGGCACCTATGTCGATGGCCAGGATGCTGACGGCAACCCACTGATCGGCACCTCAAAGTGGACCGGCAACCTCGTCGGCTACTATGAGAAACACGGCCTCAGCCTGCGGCTCGCCTACACCTACCGGTCGCACTTCCTCGTCGGCCTCGATCGGGCGACGCCGGAAAGCCAGGCGAACTTCGGCACGCTCGATGCCTCCTTCGCCTACCAGATCACGCCGAATATCGCCGTGACGGTGGATGCGTTGAACATCACCAACAGCCTGCTGAAGTACTATGCGGCGATCCCGACGCAGGTGCGTGGCGTCTATGACAATGGCACCCAGGTGTTCGCTGGTATCAAGGTCAAGTTCTAAGAAGCCGCCGAGCCCCTCCTCCAATCGGCGATTTCATCTGCGCCGCTCCGGCAGGCCCGGGGCGGCGCCTTTTCTTTTGGCCATGGCCTAGGGGCGCCATCCGCCGATACGGTGCGCCATGACCACAGCGCCGACGACCCTGCCGCGCTGGCGGCGCCTGTTCCAGGCCGCCGATGCGCACGTGGTGCGCGGGGCCAGCGCCAGCGCCATCGCTCCGCTAGAAATGTCCTTGCGTCTCAACCCGCGCCAGCCAGCGGCGTGGCGTTTGGCTTCGGACCTGCATGTGGCCCACGGCGACCTCCCCGCCGCCTGGGCGGCCCGCCAGCAGGTCGGTGACAGCCTCATCGATCTCGCCCTGGCGCAGAAGGCTCTCTCCCTTCGTGACTTTGTTTCGGCTCTCGCGGCGCTGGACCGGCATCTGGCGTCCTTCCCGGGCGATGTCCTGGCCCTGGCCATGCAGGCCGCCACACTTCTCGATCTCGGCCGTCCGGCCGAGGCCGCTGAGATAACTGGGGTTATCGCAGCCCGGTTCGGCGATCAGCCACACAGCCTGATCGTCCATGCCGGAGCGCTCAGGGCCTGCGGCGAGAGCGAGGCCGCTGCGGCTGTCCTCGTCCGCTGCACGCAATTGCCCGGGGGAGAATCGGCCTGGCAGGCGCTGGCCGACATCAAGACCTATAGGTTTTCAAGCGCCGAAAGCGCCGCCCTCGAACAGGCCGTGACGGACGCGCCCGAGAATTCCGAGGAGCGCGCCAGGCTGGCCTTTGCCCTCGGCAAGGCCAAGGACGACGCCGAAGACACGGCCGCGGCCTGGGCCTCCTACGCCGAAGGCAACGCCATCGAGGCTCGACGCCGAAATTTTCGGCTCGCCGAAAGCCGCGACTACGCCCGCCGTTGCCAAGCCCTGTTCACGCCTGAGTTCTTCGCCGAGCGCGATGGATGGGGCGCCCCGACGCCTGGCCCGATCTTCATTGTCGGCCTGCCGCGCTCCGGCTCGACCCTGGTGGAGCAGATCATCGCCAGTCACAGCGCCATCGAGGGTCTCGACGAGCGACCGGACCTCCCGATGCTGGCGGCGTCGGTGCCGGCCTATCCGGAGGGCGTGGCGGTGCTCGACAGGGGCGATTGCGGCCGCCTTGGCGAGGCCTATCGGCGGGCGACGGCGCCACGGCGGCGCACTCCGCGGCCATTTTCAGTCGACAAGACGCCGAAGAATTTTCTCCACCTCGGTTTCATCCGCCTCATTCTGCCGGCAGCGAAGATCATCGATGTGCGCCGCCATCCGCTCGATTGCGGGGTTTCGATCTTCAAACAACATTTCGGGACCGGCTTCGCCAGCGCTTTCGACCTTGGCGACATCGGCGGCTACTACGCGCTCTATGTCGAGATGATGCGGAGCTTCGCTGCGGCCTGCCCCGGCGTCGTCCATACGGTCATCTATGAGGATCTGGTCGCCGATCCGGATCGCCAGACACTCCTGCTGCTGAAGGCGCTTGGCCTGCCTCTTGAAGAGGCCTGTCTTCGCTTCTTCGACAATCCGCGTATTGCCGATACGCCGAGCGCCGAGCAGGTCCGCAAACCGATCACCACCGCCGGTGTTGGCGCCTGGCGCCGCCATGAGCCCTGGCTCGATCCCTTGAAAGCCGCTCTAGGCCCGGCGCTTGAGACCTGGCGGCATTAGGCCTCCGAATTACCTACGGTGTATCCAAACCGCTCGATCCACGGGGCCAAGGTCGCCATCACCGGCGCGAGTTCATACTCGTACGCGCGCCAGCGATCGAGACCGCGGCGGCTCAGACCTTCGCGCACGTCCACGGCGCTCGGCGTGCGCACGACCCGGCCCCGCGCGGCGGTCGCGATATCGACCATGGCCGGATCGAATTGAAGGCCGGCGAAAGCGCAGACCCCGGTCAGCTCCGTCGCCAGGTCAGCCACCAGATTCTCGTAGCGCACCTCCTGCCAGGCCAACGGAAGCACCCGGCGGTAGGTGTCGGCCAAGGCCATCGACGCGGCGTAACATCTGGCGGTCTCCGCAAGACTGGTGAAGGCGTAGGTCGTCGCGTTCATCTGGAACGCGCTCATGGCGCAGCTTAGAACCACGGCGCGCGGATCGCGCACGGCGAACAGCACCTTTGCATCCGGAAACAGTTTGGCGACCAGCGGCAGATTGAGGGTTCCGGCCGGGGCCTTGTCGAGGAAAACACGGTCGGCCGGCTCGGCCCCGTGCGCGCGCACCGTGCGCCAATAGTGGGCCCGCCAGCGCGCCGCCTCGGCCGCATCGATGCGCGCCAGACGCTCCAGCCCCTCGGCCGTCGTGAGGAATTCCTGGTAGGCGTCGGCGAGCGTCGGAGCCTCTTCCAAGGCGATGACCGACGGGTGCGCGGCCAGGGCTTGCTCGAGCAAGGTGGTTCCCGAGCGTGGGAAGCCGACCAGGAACAGATGGCCGGAGGCCCCGGCCGTCAGCGGCGCCGATATCCAGTCGCGCGGCTCGGCCGCGGCGAACCAGGCGGCCAGACGTTCCAGCTTGGCCGTCTCGCCCTCGCGACCGGCGGCCCTCGGCGCGAACAGCCGGTGCTGTATGGCCTTGCCCTCCATGGCGTTGGGGAACGCCTCCGACGATCGGCCCAAGCGATCGAGCGCCTGGGCGAGAAGCAACAAGGCCTCGGCGCGCAGGTGAATGGCGAGCCCGGGCGTAGCCATGAGCTCGTCAAGGATGGTTCGCGCAAGGTCCCACGCGCCACGCGCTCCGGCAGTCCGCGCGTTCAACCACGCGACCGCCGGCGTCGCCGGCAAGGCCTGGACCTGCGTCGCGGCTTCGTCGTAGTCGCCACGGTCGAACGCCAAAAGCGCCAGGCCATAGCGCGCCTCGACCAGCGTCGGCGCCAGTTTCAAAGCCCGCTCAAAGGCGGCGCCGGCGTTTGCTGCACGGCCGAGCGCATAGAGCGCCCTGCCTTCACCGATCAGCGTTGGCGCGGAATTTGGGTCGAGCCCGAGCGCCGTCCGCCACGCCACTACCGCCAGGTCGGGACGATTGGCGCCGGCCAGGGCTTCGGCGAGCCCGCGCCAGCCAGCCGGATCGGCCGGCGACTCCTCCGCCGCGTTGCGCAGTACGGCTATGGCCCTGTCGATCTGCCCGACCTGGGTCAGCGCCTCCGCCTTCCGACGGGCCTCAGCGATAGGATTGAGCCCGGCCATGAGGGTTCTCTTGCCAGCTTGCCCCCCCTCCGCAAAGCGCCTAAATCCACCGCCGTCATGGTCCTGAACCGCCTCGACGATCGGCGATGGCGCCGCGCCGCTCGGCCCGCGTAAAATCGGCTGGCTCGCCACCGCGCGCCCAGCCTTGACCCACTCCCAAAGAAGACCTTGGCCATGACCCAAACTCCAACCGCCATGCGCGTTTTTTCCGGCGTCCAGCCGTCCGGCGCCCTGCACCTTGGCAATTATCTTGGCGCGCTGGTGAAATTCGTGGCCCTTCAACGCCAATATGAGTGCCTGTTTTGCGTCGTCGACCTGCACGCCATCACCCTTTGGCAGGATCCCGCCGCGCTAGCCGCCCAGACCCGCGAAATCACCGCCGCCTACATCGCCGCCGGTGTCGATCCGGCGCGCGCCATCATCTTTCCGCAGTCGGCGGTGCGTGAGCATGCCGAACTCGCCTGGGTGCTCAATTGCGTCGCCCGGGTCGGCTGGCTCGACCGCATGACCCAGTTCAAGGACAAGACCGGCAAGCACAAGGAAAAGGCCAGCGTTGGGCTCTACACCTATCCGGTTCTGCAGGCGGCCGACATTCTCCTCTACAAGGCCACCCATGTGCCGGTCGGCGAGGACCAGAAGCAGCATCTGGAGTTGGCACGCGACATCGCCGGCAAGTTCAACCATGACTTTTCAACGCCGGACTTCTTTCCCCTGCCAGAGCCGCTGATCGCCGGTCCCGGCGCTCGGGTGATGTCGTTGCGGGATGGTCGCGCCAAGATGTCGAAGTCCGATCCATCGGATCAGTCGCGCATCAATCTCGCCGATACTTCCGACATCATCGTCCAGAAGATCCGCCGGGCGCGCACCGATCCGGCCCCGCTTCCGGAAACCATCGTTGGGCTCAAGGATCGTCCGGAGGCGGAGAATCTCGTCGGCATCTTCGCCGCCTTTGCCGGCCAGACCCCGCAGCAGGTGCTCGACAGCTATGCCGGCAAGGGATTCGCCGAATTCAAGTCGGCGCTGGCCGATCAGGTCGTCGAAGCCTTGAGTCCGGTCGGCGTAGCCATGCGGCGCCTGCTCGCCGATAGCGCCGAGATCGACGCCATCCTGGCCGCGGGCGCCGAGCGAGCCAGCGCCCTGGCCGCCCCGATCATGGCCGAGGTGCGCGATATCGTCGGCTTCTGGAAGCCCTGAGCCCCGCAACGCCGCCTTGAGGCCGCATGCTTGCGCCTCACCCTACGAAGGACCATTTCTGCATCATGTTCATACAGACCGAAGCAACGCCCAATCCGGCAGTGCTAAAATTCCTCCCCGGACGCGAGGTGCTCGCCTCGGGCACGCGGGAGTTCCGTGACGCCGACGAGGCGCGGGCCTCGCCGCTGGCGGCTGCCCTGTTCGCCATCGAAGGCGTGACGCGGGCCTTCTTCGCCGCCGAATTCATCACCGTCACCAAGGCTGACGAGCGCGACTGGTCCTATCTCAAGGCCCCGATCCTGGCCGCGATCATGGACCATTTCACCAACGGCGCGCCGTTGCTCAGCGACGAGGTCGATGAAGGACATAGCGCCGAGGTCTATGAGGGCGAAAGCGCCCAGGTCGTCGCCGAGATCAAGGAGCTTTTGGATTCGCGCATTCGCCCGGCCGTGGCCCAGGATGGCGGCGACATCCTGTTCTCGCGCTTTGAGCCTGGCACCGGCGTTCTGTGGCTGCATATGCGGGGCGCCTGTTCGGGCTGCCCGTCCTCGTCCGCGACCCTGCGCGCCGGCGTCGAGAACATGATGCGCCACTATGTGCCCGAGGTGACCCGGGTCGAGCAGGCGCTCTGACGCTCCTGATCGTCGATACGGCCCTGGCCGCCTGTCAGGTGGGCCTAACCAGGGATGGCGCCATGGCGGCAGCCCTCAGCGAGCCGATGACTCGCGGCCATCAGGAACGGTTGGCGGCGATGGCCCGCGATGCGGCGGCTATGGCTGGCGCCGATTTTTCCGACCTGTCGGGCGTCGCGGTGACCCTGGGTCCGGGATCTTTCACCGGTCTTAGGGTCGGTCTGGCTTTCGCCAAGGGCCTCGTCCTGGCCCTCGGCGTGCCCGGCCTCGGGGTCTCCAGCCTGGCGGCGCTGGCCGCGAGCGTCGAAGGCGGGGAGCGGCGCACCGCGGTGATCGCCGCTGGCCGCGGCCGGGTCTGGCGCCAGATCTTCCGGGGCGAAGTCGAAGACTCGGTCGCCGAATGTGTTGGGCTGGACGAACTCGCCGACGGCGGTCTGCTGATCGGCCCGGCCGCCGGCGTGCTGGCCGGACCTGGTCAGGCATTCGTTGACCGGGCCGCGCCCGGTCTCTCCGCCATCGCCGCCTTGGCGCAGCGCCGCCCCCTGCCGTTGACGCCGCTATATCTTCGGCCGCCCGACGCCAAGCCGAAGGCGGCATGAGCGTCGACGCCGAATGCCTGGCGCGCCTGCATGCCGAGGCGGTCGATGAACCCTGGAGCGCCGAGGACTTCGCCGCCCTGATGGCCGGTCCGGGTGTTGTGGCGTTAACGGTCGAACGCGGCGGCGCGCCCGTCGCCTTCGGTCTGTTGCGCGTCGCCGGAGATGAGGCCGAGATCCTAACCCTGGCGACGGCGCTGGCGCATCGGCGGCGCGGCCTTGCCGCCGAACTGATGAGCCAGACTATCGAGCAGGCGGCGACATCCGGCGCCGAGCGCCTGTTCCTGGAGGTGGCCGAAGACAATGTGGCTGCCCGCCGGCTCTACGAGCGTCATGGCTTTGCCGAGGTCGGTCGTAGGAAAGGCTATTACCGGCGTGGG
>DATBOH010000265.1:0-3437 GCA_036553915.1 Caulobacteraceae bacterium
CCAGACTCAGCTGCAGGAGCTGGCCCATTCAGTCCAAGAGCGCGGGGTCATTCAGCCCATCGTGGTGCGTCCGCTCGCCGATGCGCCGGGCGAATTCCAGATTGTCATGGGCGAGCGCCGCTGGCGGGCGGCGCAACTGGCTGGCCTGCACACGATTCCGGCCCTGGTCCGCGAACTCGAAGACCACGAGGTCGTCGAATTGGCGCTGATCGAAAACATCCAGCGCGCCGATCTCAACCCGCTGGAAGAAGCGCGCGGCTACACGATGATGGCGACGCGCTACGACCGCAGCCATGAGTCCATTGCCCAGATCGTCGGCAAGAGCCGCAGCCATGTCGCCAACACCGTGCGTCTTATGCGTCTTCCGCAAACCGTACAGGACCACATCGAGGGCGGCCGCCTTACCGCCGGTCACGCCCGGACGCTGCTCGATCTTGAAGACGCCGAGGCCGTGGCCGAGAGGATCATCAGGGGCGGCTTGAACGTACGTCAGGCGGAGGCCCTGGCGAGACGCGCCCGCGAAACAAAGGCCCGACCCGGCGCAAAGGTGAGCGGAAAGGCGCGGAAAAACGCCGACACGGCGGCGCTAGAGAACGACCTCTCCGCGGTTCTCGGCCTGAAGGTTGAGATCCGGGATAACGGCGGAGCGGGCGAGATGCGCATCGTCTATGACGACCTTGAACAGCTCGATGAGCTGTGCGCGCGGCTGATGCGCCCACCCGTCAGGCCCAAGGGTTAACCCCCGGCGCCCCTTAGAGGCCCAGGCGGCGGGCTCTGGCCGCCACTGTCATCGCCAGGCGCGAGGCGATCAGATTGTCAGGCGCGCCGGTTTGTTTGCAGGCCATGTCGGCGGCGAGCATTTCAGGCTGCAGGACATCGAGCTCGACCAGGTTCCAGGCGCGCGCCTGGCGGGAAATTTCCTTCTCGGCTTTCCAGAACACCTGAGCGCCCTTGAGCGCCTGCTGCAGCGAGGCGCCGGCCTTCTGGGCAACCGCGATCCGCCGCAGCCGGGCCAGATGGGCGCTGAGCGCCCGGACCGCGGCGGCGCCGTCCGCGCCCTCGGCCGCAGCTCGCCGCAGGTGTCCGTGAGCGGCCGCCATGCGCCCCCCGAACGCCTCGCTTGCGGCCTCGGCGGTTGAGGCGTCCGGTTCGACGCCGAAGAATGGCTCAAGCTCTCGCGCCCCTGCCGTGACGCCGGAACCCGGACCTAGATACAGGACCAAACGCTCGATTTCCTGGCGCGCGACGCCGCGCTCATGCGGCAGGCGGGCGACGAACAGCTGTTGCGCCTCGGCCGTCAAGCCGAGATTTTCCGCCGCCAGGGCCTCGCGCGTAAAGCGCACCAGATCGCCCGCGTCGTCTTCGTAACAGGCGATTACGGCGCAGACGTCCGACTTTTCCGCCTGCCGCCGCAGCGTCGAGTCGCGACCGAGGTCTCCGGCCTCGATGAGGAAAAACGCTTCCGAATTCAATTGGCCCTTCTCGTGGGCGGCAAGGGCCTCGGCGGCGATGCGGCTGGCCTTGACACCTTCGCCGAGCCGCAACCGCACCAACCGACGCCCGCCGATCATCGACAGCGCCGCCAATTCGGCTTCGACGCGATCGGGTCGATCGTCGAGGTCGGCCTCGGTGATCAGGGCGGTGTCGAAGGGATCGTCGGGACGGGCGGCGATGCGCCCCGCCAATTCGGCCGCCCGCTCGCGCACGACGCCCAGGTCGCGACCGTAGAACAGCGCCGCCCGCAGGCGCGCGTCCGGAGATCTCAGGAATCGCTCGACGTCGGACCGACCGCGAAGGATCACTGCTCGGCGCGAACGTTCGTCTTCATCCAGGCCGCCAGCTCGATCTCGATCTTGCGCGCGGCGTCGTTGGCCGCCCGCTGCTGACTGTCCTGACGCGCGGCGATGCCGGCATAGGGATCGTTGGCGGCGTCATAGCTGACTTCGCTTATCACCCGTCCCGAATGCACCACCGAGCCGGTCGAGAGGTCGGTGAGGGTGTAGGTAACCGTCAGCCCAACCTCGTAGCGCTGCGCATAGTCATTGACAGTCAGGCCGCGCGGATCGCGAGTCTGGTCGAGGCTGAACGCCAATCGCCACGCTGGCGGAGCGTCGCGACCGCGGGCCAGATCGTCCTCGAGCGCCTGGCGGACCAAAAACCCGACCCGGCCATCCGGCGCCGCCACCTCGATCGACGACAGGCCCTTGGCCAAGCCTGGCGTGGCGTAAAGCGGTGTGAATCCGCAACCGCCCAGGGCGCCGGCCAGGGCCACGACGACCAAGGATGCAATCATGCGCCTCATGCGGTCACCAGGTTGACGATGCGGTCCTTGACGACAATGAAGCGCCGCAGGGTCGCGCCCTCCAGGCGACGGGCGATTTCCGGGTCGGCCAGCACCAGTTCGCGAACCTCCTCCTCCGAGGCTCCCGCCGGAGCGCGAACCTCGCCCCGGCGGCGGCCATCGATCTGGACCGGCAGGAGTCGAGTCTCGTCCTCCGCCAAGGCGGCATCGTAGACCGGCCACGCCGCCTGCGCCACCAGCCCTTCGCGGCCCAGGCGGCGCCAGCATTCCTCGGCCAGATGCGGGGCGAAGGGCGCCACCAGCCGGGCCAGGGCGTCGAGCGTTTCCACGCGGGCCGCCATCACGGCCGGCGAGGCCGAGACGGCCGGTCGCTCGCGCAAGGCCCCGGCGAGTTCGTGGATGCGCGCGACGGCGCTATTGAAGCGAAAGCCGTCGAGCGCTTCGGTGATCGCCTTGATCGCCTTATGTGTCAGGCGCCGCAACGCCAGCGCCATTTCATCGTCGGAGGCTGATCCGACAGGGCCGCCCGACTGAGACTCGAACTCGGCCCAGATCCGATTGATGAGGCGGGAGGCTCCCTCGACGCCGGCGGTGGTCCACTGGACGTCGCGATCCGGCGGCGAATCCGACAGCACGAAAAGCCGCGTCGCGTCGACGCCGTGAGTCTCGGCAAGGTCGGCCGGCGCGACCACATTGCGCTTGGACTTCGACATCTTTTCCGGATCGCCGATCACCAACGGCTCGCCGGTCCGCGCTTCGCGAGCCCGCCGCGTGGCCCCTTCGGCGACGATAGTCACCGATGCCGGATCGACCCATTCACCGTTCTGACGCCTGTAGGTCTCGTGGGTCACCATGCCCTGGGTGAAGAGTCCCGCGAAAGGCTCATCCACGGCCAGCATGCCCTCGTCACGCAGGGCGCGGGTAATGAATCGGGCATAGAGCAGGTGAAGGACGGCGTGCTCGATTCCACCGATGTATTGATCGACCGGCATCCAGCGGCCGGCGTCGGGGCCGACCGGCTCGCTCGCCCGCGGGTCTGGGAAGCGCGCGAAATACCAGGAGGAATCAACGAAGGTGTCGAGGGTGTCGGTCTCTCGCGCGGCGGCGGCGCCACAGGCGGGGCATACGGTGGCCT
>DATBOH010000293.1:0-1736 GCA_036553915.1 Caulobacteraceae bacterium
GCTCGGGCGCCAGGCGCCGGTGGTCGAGATCCCCCAGGCGCAGCATCACATCATGCTCGATCAGCCCCTGGCGCTGGTCGCCGCTCTGCGGGCCCTCCTCGCCGATTGGGAGCATTCGACGGCGACGCGAAGGGCGCCATAGGCCGATCCATTCCAGGGTTGTCATCCCGGCCAAGCTCGCGAAGCGAGCGCGAGCCGGGACCCATCGAGCCGCGTGCCCCATGGGTCCCGGGTCTCGCTTCGCTCGCCCGGGATGACAGATCTGGAAGGGGCGGCGCAGTGATTTGACGGTTGAAAAGCGGCGTTTTGCGCGTTGTGTCGCGGCCTTGCCTTGATATAGTCCCGCCCGCTTGGATTCATTGGTTTGCGCGCAACGGACGTTGCGCTAATGGGGTTCTTCATGGCCGCGCAAGGCGATTCTCACGGCGACTACAAACCCGGCTCGATGGACATCAGCGAGCACCTCAAGGCCTGGGCGGGTTTCACGACCTTCGTCAAATGGTCGATCATCGGCATCGTGCTGATCATGGGGTTCCTGGCCGTGTTCCGGACCCACGGCTGACACCGGCCACACTATGAAACTCGCCGTCCTCAAGGAGCGCCGCGACGGCGAGACCCGGGTCGCCGCCTCGCCGGACACCGTCAGGAAGTTCAAGGCCCTGGGCCTCGAGGTTGCGGTCGAGACCGGCGCCGGCGGGGCCGCGCGGATGGCGGATGCGGACTACCAGGCGGCGGGTGCGACCATTGCCGCCGACTCGGGCGCGGCCCTGGCGGGCGCCGATATCGTGCTGGCGGTGCGCAGCCCCGATGCGGCCCGGATCGCGCAGATGAAGAAGGGCGCGGTGCTGGCCGCGCTGCTCGCTCCGTACACGGACAAAGACACGCCGGCGAAGCTGGCGGCGCAGGGCGTCGACGCCTTCGCGATGGAATTGCTGCCGCGCATCTCCCGCGCCCAGGCGATGGACGTGCTGTCGAGCCAGGCCAATCTCGCCGGCTACAAGGCGGCGATCGACGCGGCGGCTGAGTTCGGCCGCGCCATGCCGATGATGATGACGGCCGCCGGAACCATCGCGCCGGCGCGCGTGCTGGTGATGGGCGTCGGTGTCGCCGGATTGCAGGCGATCGCCACGGCGCGCCGCCTCGGCGCCATCGTCTCGGCGACCGATGTGCGTCCCGCCACCAAGGAGCAGGTGGAATCGCTCGGCGCCACCTTCGTCGCGGTGATGGACGACGAATTCAAGAACGCCCAGACCGCCGGTGGCTACGCCAAAGAAATGTCGCCGGAGTACCAGGCCAAGCAGGCGGCGCTGATCGCCGAGACGATCAAGAAGCAGGACATCGTCATCACCACCGCGCTGATCCCCGGCCGCAAGGCGCCGGTGCTGGTGAGCGAGGAGATGGTCAAGACGATGAAGCCCGGCTCGGTGATCGTCGACCTGGCGGCGGAGCAGGGCGGCAATTGCCCGCTGACGAAGGCCGACGCGGTCTACGAAATCCATGGCGTGACGCTGATGGGCTACACCAACCTGCCCGGGCGGCTGGCGGTGGACGCCTCGTCGCTCTATGCCCGTAACCTGTTCAACTTCGTTTCGCTGATCGTCGACAAGAAGACCGGCGCGCTGGCGCTCAACTGGGACGACGAGATCGTCAAGGGCGCCGGCCTGACGCGCGACGGCCAGGTCGTGCATCCGAGCGTGAAGGGGTAGAGGCGATGGGGCTTTCATTCAGATTTCCCT
>DATBOH010000012.1:0-5225 GCA_036553915.1 Caulobacteraceae bacterium
CCACCGAGCCGGGCGAAGATCGAGATCAGCGAGGCGCCGAAACCGAGCGCGACCATGGCGTCGACGACCGTGCGGCTGTCAGCGGCGTATTTCAGCGAATGGGTCAGGAAGCCGAAATAGAGCGTGACGCCGAGCAAGGCGAAACCCGCCACCAGCATGCCGGTGACGGCTCCAGAGCGAAACGCCATGGACAGACCCCCGGCCAGGCTTTGGGACGCCGCCTGGGCGGTCCGGACATTGGCGCGCACCGAGATCAACATGCCGGCAAAGCCCGCAGCGCCCGAAAGCGTCGCGCCAATCAGAAATCCGAGGGCTGCATGTGGGCCGATGAGGAAAAAGATCACTGCCAGGATGACAACGCCGACGATGCCGATCGTGAGGTACTGCCGTCGTAGATAGGCTTGCGCGCCTTCCTGGATGGCGGCGGCTATCTCCTGCATCTTTTCATTGCCGGCCGGAGCCCGCAGCAGCGAAAGGGCTTGCAAGACGCCGTAGGCTACCGCCAGCAGGCCGGCGGCGATCACCAGCTCGAGCACCAGATTCATCGTGAGATAGTCCTTGCCTCTCGCCCAAACGGCGAACGGCGCCGGCCGGGTGGTTGCGGGCCTTCGGCCCGGTTATTGAAATTGGAGCAAGCCCGCCCCGAAAAGTCGCGGGAAACTGCCAAAAGCCGTTCGCCAAAGCAAGTCGCCTAGAGCCGCGCGTCACTCAGTCGGTCTAACCGCCGTGGCGGAAGCCTGATCGCGCCGGCCTTATTTGATGTTCGCCTGCCATGATCTTCAATCCAGCGCCGGCGACCAGTCGGCCGACACGGGCGGCCGGCGAACCCCCCGCCCTCGCCGCCGCCAAGACGGCTGCGACACTATCTTCGGGAACCGCGCAGGCGATCGCATAGTCGTCGCCGCCGCCGGCCAAGGCGGCCAAGGCCTCGGCTCGAACAGGTTGACTCGCGACCCACGTCTTTGCCGCCCTTGAGAGCGGCAGGTCCTCAAGCTGGATTTCCAACCCCAGGCCGCTGGCTGCGGCGATATGGCCGGCGTCAGCAATCAGCCCGTCCGAGACATCGGCCGCGGCATGGGCGTGAAGGCGCAGCGGCTGGCGCAGATCGAATCGCGGCTCGGGCAAGCGATAGGCTCGCGCCAAGGCGCCATCGCCATCGGTGATTTCGCCACGCGCCGCCTTCAAGCCAAGCCAGCCGTCGCCAATGGCTCCGCAGGCCAGCATCGCGTCGCCGGACATGGCGCCCGAGCGACGCACCATACGGCCGGCTTCGATCCAGCCAAGCACCGTGGCGTTCAAGGCCAGGGGGCCCGGGGTCGACACTGTGTCTCCCCCAAACAGCGCGACGCCATAGCGCCGGCCGTCCTCATCGAGGCCGTCCCGGAACCGCGCGCGCCAGACGGCGTCGCGATTGCTCGGCCAGGCGGTCGTCAACAGATAGCCAAAAGGCTCGACGGCCTTCGCGGCCAGGTCCGACAAGCTGGTGCGCAGCAGGCGCCGGGCAACAACATCGGCCGCCTCGTCAGCCAGAAAATGCACCCCCTCAATCATCGCGTCGACCGAGATCACCAGGTCAAATCCCGGCCGCGCCGGCGCTATCGCCGCATCGTCAGCAAGGTCCAGAGCCCGAGGATCGCCGCGTGTCAGGGCGCGGAGTGACTCGATCCAGGTAAACTCGTCAGTCAGGTCGGGCATCGGCGGCAATGGCGTCGAGCGCGGCATTGACGAAGCCCGGCTCCTGACCCTCGAAAAATGATTTGGCGACCTCCACATATTCGTCGATCACCACCTCGTGCGGTATTTCCACGTGGGCGATGAGCTCGTAGGCGCCGGCCCGCAGGATCGCCCGGGCCGTGGCGTCAAGGCGATCAAGTCGCCAGTTGCTGGCCAGGCGCTTGCGGATCGCCGCATCCACCTGCGCTTGATCGGCCGCCACTCCGCGGACGATTACGGCGAACCAGTCTTCATCGGCGGCCGCCAGCTTCACCCCGTCAAGATCGCGGTCGAAGCGGTGATCGTGGAACTCGCGCACCACCGCCTCGGCGCCCTGGCCGGAGACCTCCATCTGATACAGCGCCTGAACGGCCGCTAGACGCGCCACCGACCGCCTCTTGCGGCGCGGGCTCACGTTTCGCCTTCCTCGGCCAAACCTTCGTCGTCCAGGAACCTTGCAAAATCCTCGGTTTGTCGGAAATCCCGGTAGACGGAGGCGTAGCGAACATAGCCGACGTCATCGAGGCCCTTGAGAGCCTTCATCACCATGTCGCCGACGACATGCGAGGCCAGTTCCGTCTCGCCCATGCTTTCCAGCTGGCGAACGATGCCATTCACCATGCGCTCTACCCGTTCCGGATCGACCGGGCGTTTGCGCATCGCCGTCGAGATCGAACGCACCAGCTTTTCCCGATCGAAGGGCGCCCGTCGTCCCGAACGTTTGAGAATTGTCAGTTCACGGAGCTGTACGCGTTCGAAGGTTGTGAATCGACCGCCGCACTCCGGGCACAAACGACGCCGGCGAATGGTCGCGCCGTCCTCGGAGGGCCGGCTGTCCTTCACCTGGGATTCGGGTTCACCGCAGAACGGACAGCGCATGCCTCAACAACGCCCCTTCCGAGCCGATGACGACGCGCTCAGATGTAGATCGGAAAGCGGGCGGTCAAGGTCTTGACCTCGGCGCGCACCTTCGCCTCAACGTCACCATTGCCGTCGTCGCCACTGGCGGCGAGGCCGTCGACGACCTCGGCGATCAGGCGGCCGATGCGGTCGAATTCGGCTCCGCCAAAGCCGCGAGTCGTGCCGGCCGGACTGCCTAGACGCAGCCCAGAGGTGATCGCCGGCGGCGCCGGGTCGAAGGGGATGGCGTTCTTGTTGCACGTGATGTTGGCGCGCTCGAGGCTGGCCTCGGCCGCCTTGCCGCTGACGCCCTTGGGGGTCAGGTCGACAAGCATCAGATGGCTGTCAGTGCCGCCAGAGACAATGTTCATGCCCGAGGCCATGACCGCGTCGGCGAGAGCCTTGGCGTTGGTCACCACCGCCTTGGCGTAGTCCTTGAACTCTGGCCGCAGCGCCTCGCCAAACGCGGTGGCCTTGGCGGCGATGACGTGCATCAGCGGTCCGCCTTGCAGCCCCGGAAAAACCGCCGAGTCGATTTTCTTGGCGAGCTTGGCGTCATTGGTGAGGACCATGCCGCCACGCGGTCCCCGCAGCGTCTTGTGGGTGGTTGTGGTTACCACGTGGGCGTGTGGCAGGGGATCGGGAAATTGACCCGCCGCCACCAGTCCGGCGAAGTGGGCCATATCGACCATCAGATAGGCGCCAATGGCCTCGCAAACCGCCCGGAAGCGGGCGAAGTCGATGAAGCGGCTATAACCAGAGCCGCCGGCGATGATCAGCTTTGGCCTATGCGCCTCGGCAATCTCGGCCATGGCGTCGTAGTCTATGAGCTGGTCCTGGCGCCGGACGCCGTAGGCGACAGGGCTGAACCACTTGCCCGACTGATTGACCGATTTGCCGTGCGTGAGGTGACCGCCAGCGGCCAGATCCATGCCCATGAAAGTGTCGCCCGGCTTCATCAGAGCCATGAACACCGCCTGATTCGCCTGCGACCCTGAATGCGGCTGAACATTCGCGAAGCCGGCCCCGAACAATGCCTTGGCCCGCTCGATGGCCAGGGTCTCGATCTCGTCTACGAATTCGCAGCCGCCATAATAGCGCCGGCCCGGATAGCCCTCGGCGTATTTGTTGGTCAGCACTGAGCCCTGCGCCTCAAGCACCGCCCGCGAGACGATGTTTTCGGAGGCGATGAGCTCGATCTGGTCCTGCTGCCGACGAAACTCGCGACCGATGGAGGCCTCGACCTCGGGATCGACATGGCTCAGGCTAGTCAAGTCTCGCTGATGGGCCGCTGTCGCAGTCAAGACTCACCTCCTCGATCCGGCTGCGCCGGTTTACAGGCCCGGACCGCGGCCAACAACCGATTGGCGAGAAATGTCGCGGGGCCGAGCCTCAGGCAGCCACGCCGCCGAGACGGCGGATGTTACAGCGGGTCCAAAGGCCCTCAAGGGCGGCGACAAGATCGTCGATCATCGCGTCGGTGTGGAACGGCGTCGGCGTGAAGCGCAGGCGCTCTGTTCCCTTGGGCACCGTGGGATAGTTGATCGGCTGAACATAGATGCCGTGCTCGGCCAGCAGCATGTCCGACACCAGCTTGCAATGGACTGGCTCGCCCACCAGGATCGGCACGATGTGACTTACCGATGGCATCACCGGCAGGCCGGCGGCGTTCAGGCGCGCCTTCAGCGTCGCGGCGCGTTCCTGATGGCGCTGACGGACCTCATCGTGGTCTCGCAGCCAGCGGATGCTGGCGAGGGCCCCGGCGGTCAGGGCTGGCGGAAGCGATGTGGTGAAAATGAATCCGCTGGCATGAGAGCGGATGGCGTCGATGAGCATCGAATCGGCGGCGATATAGCCGCCCATGACGCCATAGGCCTTGCCGAGCGTTCCCTCGATGATGTCGATCTCGGCGGCGACCCCGTCGCGTTCCGAAACGCCGCCGCCATGGCGGCCATAGAGTCCGACCGCGTGCACCTCGTCGAGGTAGGTGAGCGCACCATATTTCTTGGCCAGTGCGGCGGTGGCGGCGATGTCGGCGATATCGCCGTCCATGGAATAGACGCTCTCAAAGGCCACCAGCTTTGGGGCTTCGGGCGGCGCGGCGGCCAGGAGTTCTTCGAGATGGGCGAGGTCGTTGTGGCGGAAGACGTTTCGCGGGCCACCGCCGTGGCGGATGCCGGCGATCATCGAGGCGTGGTTGAGTTCGTCTGAAAAGATGATCAATCCAGGCAAGATCGTCTGTAGCGTCGAGAGCGCCGCCTCGTTCGACACATAGCCCGAAGTGAACAGCAACGCTGCTTGCTTGCCGTGAAGGGCGGCGAGCTCGGCCTCGAGTTCGACGTGATAGCGGGTGGTGCCGGAAATATTTCGGGTGCCGCCCGAGCCGGCCCCGGCCTCATCGATGGCCTTGTGCATCGCCGCGATGACCTCGGCGTTCTGGCCCTGGCCAAGATAGTCGTTCGAGCACCACACGACCACATCGCGCTGTTCGCCGGTCGGCATGGTCCAGGTCGCCAGAGGAAAATCGCCGCGCTGGCGCTTCAGATCGGCAAAAACACGGTAGCGGCCCTCGCCGCGCACCCGCTCAACCGCCTTGGCCACTTCAGAGTTGT
>DATBOH010000016.1:0-3973 GCA_036553915.1 Caulobacteraceae bacterium
TGGCTCGCCCCGGCGTCCGAGGCCACATAGGCGCCGGCGCAGGCGGCCAGCACACAGAACGACATGGCGACGACAACGCCGAAGATCGCTCGCATTGCGTTTCCCGCTCTGGCCCCGTCTCTCGCAGCCGGGAGTCTCGCAGCATTCGGCGACGAGGTCAAAATGGCCGCCGTCGGCCGGCCTTGCGCGGTGCTGGCGGATCGGCGATGGCGGGGCATGGCCCGCCGCCCAGCCGACCCCACGCTCTCGGACCTGATCGCCAGCCACGTGGCCGGCCGCGCCCTGCCCCAGGGGTTCTATGTCGATCCGGAGGTATTCCGCCGTGACATGGCGCTGCTGGAGGCCGGTTGGACCTGCCTTGGGCACCTGGGCGATTTGACGCAGCCCGGCGACTGGCTGGTTGGCGGTTTCGGGCGCGAGGAGGCCATCGTTGTCCGTGGCGAAGATGGGGTCGTGCGGGCGCTCGCCAATGTCTGCCGCCATCGCGGCTCGCGCATCTGTGTCGAGGCGCGCGGCTCGGCGACGATGTTCGTCTGCCCCTATCACGCCTGGTCCTATCGCCTCGACGGGACGTTGCGCGCGGCCCGCGAAATGCCGGCCGACTTCGACGTCGCCGCGCATGGGCTCAAAGCCTTGCCGTGCCAAGTGATCGGCGGCCTGGTGTTCGTCAGCTTTTCCGAGGCCCCGCGCGATCTGGCCGCTGCGGCGACGGCGTTGTTGACGATGACCGAAACCTACGGCTGGGCGAGCGCCAAGGTCGCGGCCCGGCGCAGCTATCAGGTGGCCGCCAACTGGAAGCTGGCGCTGGAAAACTACCACGAGTGCTACCACTGCGGCCCGGCGCATCCGGAATTTTCGCAGCTCCACACCCTTGCCCGGCCCAAGGCGCGGAGCGTGCGCGACCGGGCCCAGTCGCGAGCCGACCGGGCGGCCGGCGTCGCGGTGCCGGACTATGAGGCATGGGCCGGCGAGGCCGACGGCCGTGAAGGGGCGCGGGTGATGCGCTCGCCGCTGTCGGACAAGGTGCGGACCGGAAGCCGCGACGGAGCCCTGCTCGCCCCACCCATGGGGCCAGATGACGGGGCCTGCGTCTTCGCCGAGCTCGGCTATCTCTCGGCCTTCCTGGCCTATGCCGACCATGGCGTCATCTACCGGTTCATTCCGCGTCGGGGACTATTCACTGAGATGGAAGTCCAATGGCTCGTCGATGGCCAGGCGCGCGAGGGCGAGGACTATGACGTCGCGGCGCTGACCTGGCTGTGGGATGTCACCAGCCTCGCCGACAAGCGGATCATCGAGCGCAACCAGGCTGGCGTTCTGTCGCGCTTCTATGAGCCGGGCCCCTTCTCGCTGATGGAGCCGGGGGCGCGCCAATATGTCGACCGCTATCTCGCCGATCTGGCGGCCCAGTGACGGCGCCGGCGCTCGATGCGATCATCGTCGGCGGCGGCCATAACGGGCTCGTCTGCGCCTTCTATCTGGCCCGGGCCGGCTACAAGGTGCGGGTGCTCGAACGCCGCGAGATCGTCGGCGGGGCGGCGATCACCGAGGAGTTTTATCCCGGCTTCCGCAATTCGACGGCCAGCTATTCGGTCAGCCTGCTCAACCCGAAGGTGATCGCCGACCTCGAACTGGCCCGCCATGGTCTGAAGGTGGTCATCCGGCCGCTTTCCTATTTCGCCCCTACCGAGGACGGCCGCTATCTGATCCTCGACCGCGATCCGGCCCGCACCGCCATCGAAGTGGCGAAGTGGTCGGCCAGGGACGCCGAGCGCCTGCCAGCCTTCCACGCCCATCTCGACAAGGCCGTCGATTTGCTGCGCACCACGTTACTGAAGACGCCGGTCAATCCGGCCGGCGGCCCGCGCGATCTGATCGGCGCCCTGTCTCTCGCCCGCCAGGTGCGCCATCTCGGTCTCGACGGTCAGGCCCTGATGCTCGATCTGTTCGGCAAGAGCGCCGGCGACATGCTCGACGCCTGGTTCGAGACCGATGTCCTGAAGGGCGTGCTCGGGTTCGACGCGGTGATCGGCAACTTCGCCAGCCCCTATTCGCCCGGCTCGGCCTATGTATTGCTGCATCACGTCTTCGGTGAGGTGAACGGGGTGCGCGGCGCATGGGGCCATGCGCTCGGCGGCATGGGCTCGATCACCCAGGCGATGCGCGCCGCCTGCGAGGAAAGGGGGGTCGAAATCGTCACTGGGGCCACGGTGCGCGAAATCGCCATCGCCGGCGGCCGCGCCCGCGGCGTGGTGCTGGAGGACGGGACCGACCTGGAGGCGCGACTGGTGGTCTCGAACCTCAATCCGAAGCTGTTGTTCGGTTCGCTGGTCGGCCCGGAGCATCTGCCGGAGGCGTTCCGTACACGGATGGAGTCCTGGCGGTGCGCGTCCGGAACCTTCCGGATGAATGTCGCCCTCTCCGAACTGCCCAGCTTCACCGCCAAGCCGAGCATGGGGCGGGCCGCCGAGCAGCATGGGGCCAGCATCATCATCGCCCCGTCGCTGACCTATCTCGACCACGCCTATATGGATGCGCGGCGGTTCGGCTGGGCGCGCTCTCCGGCGGTGGAAATGCACATTCCCAGCGTCCTCGATCCGAGCCTGGCGCCGCCCGGCGCGCATGTGGCCAGCCTGTTCTGCCAGCAGTTCGGCCCGACCCTGCCTGACGGATCGAGCTGGGACGAGCATCGCGAGGCGGTCGCCGACCTGATCGTCGACACGGTCGACTCCCACGCTCCGAACTTCAAGGCGTCGATCCTGGGACGGATGATCCTTTCGCCGCTCGATCTGGAGCGCAAGCTGGCGCTGACCGGCGGCGACATCTTCCACGGCGCCCTCAGCCTCGACCAGCTGTGGGCGGCGAGGCCGGCGCTCGGCCATGGCGACTACCGCTCGCCGGTGCCGGGTCTCTACATGTGCGGATCAGGAACCCATCCGGGCGGCGGCGTCACCGGCGCGCCTGGCCACAACGCCGCCCATGAGATCCTGCGCGATCTGAAACGAGGCCGGCCGCCTAAGGTTGGACGGTCGAAATCGCCGGCAGTTTCGGGTCGAGCTTGAGCGCTGCCGCGTCGTCGGCGACCGCCCGGGCGAGGTCGTGTTCGCCAGCCTCGGCCAGGCTCCGAAACCGATAGGCGAGGGCGTCCTTGGGATCGAGGCCAATCGCCTTGGTCAGATCGGCGATGGCGGCCCCGTAGCGCTGGCGGCCGAGCTCGGAATAGCCGCGTCCCCGGTAGGCCGCCGCATCGTTCGGCGAAAGCGCGATCACGGCGGTGTAGTCGGCGATGCTGGCCGCGTGGCGTCCGGCGGCCTGATGCAGAAAGGCCCGCTGCCTCAGGGCTTCCACGCTCTTGGGCGCAAGGCGCACCGCCTGGTCGATATCGGTGAGCGCGCCCGGCGCATCCCCGAGGCGGGCCCGGGCCTCGCCACGGTCGAGCCACGCCGGGGCCTGGGTCGGATCGAGGCCGATCACCCTGGTGAAATCAGCGATCGCCGGCGCGCACCGGGACTGTTCCAGATAGGCGACACCGCGGTTGTTAAAGGCGCCGATCAGTTTGGGATCGGCGCCGATCGCCTGGGTATAGTCGGCGATCGCCGCGTCGCGGTCGCCGGCGGCGAGGTGGGCGTCGCCACGCCCCTTGAGGCTCTCGGCGTTGGCGGGGTCGAGGGCGATAGCCTTGCCGAACTCGGCGATCGCCCCTTGCATGTCGCCATCCGCTTGCAGGCTGAGAGCGAGATCGGCGTGGGCGGCGGCCATGTTCGGGTCCAGGCGGATGGCTTCGACCGCATCGGAGCCAGCCTTGATGATGTCACCCTTGGCGCGCCAGGCCGCGGCGCGATTGCGCCAGGCCAGGGCGTCGGCCTTGTTCAGGCCGATGGCGGTGGTGTCGTCGGCGATGGCCGCGTCCAGATCGCCGGCACGGGCGTAGAGCGCTCCTCGGTTGACGTAGAGTGCGGCGTCGCCAGGCCGA
>DATBOH010000027.1:0-3954 GCA_036553915.1 Caulobacteraceae bacterium
GGCGATCCAGAACAAGGTGTGCAGATCGCGCAGACCGCCCTTGCCCTCTTTGACATTCGGCTCGACGAGAAAGCGGCTGGCCCCGGCGCGGGCGATCCGTTCGTCGCGCTCCTTGAGTTTGGCGGTGACGAACGCGGCCCCGTCGCCCTTGACCACCTCGTCGCGAAAGCGTCGTTGCAGATTGGCGGCCAGGGCTTCATCGCCGGTCAGGCGGCGCGATTCCAAGAGCGCGGTGCGCACCGTGACATCCTCGCGCGCCAACTTGAGGCAATCGTTGACGGTGCGCGAAGCGTGGCCGACCTTGAAGCCGAGATCCCACAGCCCGTAGAGCATGAATTCGATCACGCTTTCGATATGCGGGGTCTCCTTGTAGGGCCGCACGAACAGCAGATCGATATCCGAAAACGGCGCCAGAGAGCCCCGACCATAGCCGCCGACCGCCATCAGGCTGAGCCGCTCGCCCTCGGTGGGATTGCGAGCCCGGAACATGTGGACGGTGGTGAAATCATACAGGCAGCGCACCACCTCGTCGGTCACCGCCGATAGCAATCGGCCCGTCTCAACTCCGCCGGCGCCGCTCTCCAACCGTTCCTTGGCGATCATCCGACCACGGAACAAAGCGCCCTTGAGGATGTCGATGGCGGCCCGGCGCTGGGCCGTTGGATCGGAAGCGGCGTCGAGCGCCGCCGCCGAAAGCTGGGCGCGCAAACGAAAGCCATCAACGACATGTTCCAGCTTGGTCGGCGCGAGGCGGGCGGGCATGGCCTGGACCATAGCCTCAGGATCGGCCGCGCAGGAGCGTCTTCAGGCGGTAAAGCGCCGCTTGGGCTTCCCGCGGGCTCATACCGTCGATATCCAGCCGACCGAGGGCCTCCTCGACTGCCGAAGGTGGGGCGTCGACCGCTTCGGGGGCCGCGAATAGGGGCAGCTCGGCAAGCCGCGATGTCGAGGCTGACTTAGCCTCCAGACGCTCCAGAATGACCCGGGCGCGACTGACAACCGGGGCCGGCGTTCCCGCCAGGGCGGCGACATGCACGCCATAGGACCGGTCGGCGCAGCCGGACGAGGCCTCGTGCAGGAAAACGAGCTTACCGTTCCACTCTTTCGCCTTGAGGCAGAGGTTGGCCACGCCCGCCAGCCGCTCTTCCAGGCTGGCCAGCTCGTGATAGTGCGTGGCGAACAGGGTGCGGCAGCCGATCGTGTGCAGGGCTTCGGCGCAGGCCCAGGCTATGGCCAGGCCGTCCCAGGTAGCGGTGCCGCGACCGATCTCGTCAACGATGACCAGTGATCGAGCCGTCGCCTGATTGAGGATCGCCGCCGTCTCAATCATTTCAGTGAGAAATGTCGAACGCCCTCGGCCAAGATCATCGCCGGCGCCGACCCGGCTGAACAGGCGATCGACCAGCCCGAGCCGCAGTTCCGCCGCCGGGACGAAACTTCCGGCCTGGGCCAGAATCGCCAGCACCGCATTCTGGCGCAGGAAGGTCGACTTGCCGGCCATGTTCGGACCGGTGACAATCGCCAGACGCGGTCCGTCGACGGCGGCCCCGTCGAGCCGGCAATCGTTGGCCGTGAAGGCCTCGCCGGCGCGCCGAACCGCGCTTTCGACAACCGGGTGGCGCGCCTGGGCCGCTGACAGCCCGACACCCTCATCCAGAACCGGGCGGACCGCCCCGACTTCGACGGCCCATTCAGCCAGGGCCGAGGCCACGTCCAGAGCGGCAAGCGCCTCGGCGGCGGCCTGGATGGACGGCGCAAGCGCCCGCGCCCGCCCTCGCCACTGCTCAAAGATGGCCAGCTCCAGGCCGAGCGCCTGTTCGGCGGCGCGGGCGATTCGCCCGTCCAATTCAGCCAGCTCCACCGTCGTGAAGCGCGCTTGGTTGGCGAGACTCTGGCGATGAATGAACACCGTCGCGTGCGGCGGCGCGCGCAGGGTGTCCGCGTGACGGGCATTGGTCTCGACGAAATAGCCCAGGACGGCGTTGTGGCGAATTTTCAACGGCACGCCGGCCTGCTCTGCGAGCCGGATTTCGAGGGTCGCGACAATGCGCCGGCTGTCATCGCGAAGGCTTCGCGTTTCGTCCAACTCCGCTGACACGCCCTGGCCTACGAAGCCGCCGTCGCGGGCCTGCAAAGGCAGATCGGTGGCAAGGCCGCCAGACAAGGCGCGATGAAGTGCGGCCAGCTCAGCCGAAAAGGTCAGATCGAGCGCCCGGGCCGCGTCGGCGATTTCCTTGGGGAGCTGGACCAACGGTCCGCAGCGCGCGCCCAGCATGGCTCCGATCTTAGATCCGGCCTCCAGTCCTTGCACGAAGGCGCCGAGGTCGCGCGGGCCGCCACGACCCAAGGCCAGACGAGACAGTGCGCGGGCCATGTCGCCGGCTCGGCTGGCGAGTTCGCGAAGCTGCCGGCGGGCCTCGATATCGTCGACAAACCAGGCAACGGCATCCAGTCGCTCGTTTATGGCGGCGATGTCGAGCAACGGACGATTGAGCCTGGCCGCCAACCGCCGCGCCCCAGGTCCGGTGACGGTTCGGTCGATGGTGGCGATCAGCGAGCCTTGCCTCTGCCCAGCCAAGGTGCATTCGATCTCCAGGCTGATGCGGGTGGCCGGATCGACCGACATGAACGCGGCCTCCGTCGACCGCCGCGGCGGCCTCAGAGCTGGAATGGTCCCCGCCTGAGTTATCTCGAGATGGGCCGCGATCAGTCCGAGCGCCGCCACTTCCGCGCCGGCGAGCGGGCCGAAACCATCGAGACTGGCGACGCCGTAGAGACGCTTCAGCCGGGCCTCGGCGGCGGCCGGTTCGGCCAAGGCCGCGGGCATGGTCTCGATGGCGCCGCCAGCCTGCTCCAGGTCGCCGGCGAGCTCGCCGAAGAGCCGATCCGTAACGAGGACCTCCGAGGGCTGAAGAGCAGAAAGCGCCGCGGCGACGCCTTCCCGCCTGACCAGCAGACACTCCACCTCTCCGGTTGAAAGTTCGACGGCGGCGACCGCGACTTGGTCGGCTCGCAGCGCCACGGCGGCCAGCCGATTGGCCCCGCGGGCATTGAGCAGAGTGTCATCGGTCAGGGTGCCGGGCGTGACGACGCGCACGAGTTCTCGGCGAACCACCGCCTTGGAGCCGCGCCGTCTAGCCTCGGCCGGGTTTTCCACCTGATCGCAGATGGCGACTTTGAAGCCAGCGCGGACGAGTTTGGCGAGATAGGATTCGACCGCGTGGGCCGGCACGCCGGCCATCGGAATGGGCGCGCCGGCATGGGTTCCACGCTGGGTCAGGGCGATTCCGATCGCCGACGCGGCTTGCGCGGCGTCGTCAAAGAAAAGCTCATAGAAATCGCCCATGCGGAACAGCAGCAGCGCATCAGGCTGGCGGGCCTTGGCGGCGAAGTACTGGGCCATTACCGGGCTGGCGGCCGCGGCAATCGGGTCGGGAATCGCCGGCTGATCCATCGTTGAAACGCTATAGGCCCGAGGCCTCGACGTCAGCCCTTGACCCTGCGCGCGAGCGGCGCAAGGTCTTGGTCATGGAGCGTCTGGCCCAGTATCTGATCGTGCCGCCGGGACCGGGCGATGCGACGGCTCTGGCCGAGGTGCAGGTGCGGGCCTGGCGCGAGACCTATCCCGGTTTGATTCCGTCAGCCTATCTGGCGCGGATGAGCGCGCCGGTTCAGGCGGAACGCTGGCGGCGCACGCTCAACCGGCCGCACGCCGGTGACGTCACCCTTGCACTGGAGGGCGTGAACCAAATCGCCGGTTATTGTTCGGGCGCGGTCGGCTATGGTGAGGCGGAGATCTTCACCCTCTATTTGCTGAGCGAAGTGCAAGGCCGGGGCCTTGGCGCGCACCTGTTTCAAGCCGTCGCCCGGGCGCTTGGCGCAGGCGGGGCCGAAACGCTCGATGTGTGGGTCCTCAATGGCAACCATCGCGCCATGGGTTTCTATGCCCGCCTC
>DATBOH010000067.1:0-3785 GCA_036553915.1 Caulobacteraceae bacterium
CCGGAGCCGGGCCGAACGCGCCGCCCCACTGGGGCCGCTTCATGGCTGTGGATCGGATCGGGGGCGGTCGGCGGCCTGGCGGCGGCGGCCGCCTCGCTCATTCTGGTGGCCGGGCCGATGCTCGCCACGCGCGATCTGGTCGCCGAACTGACAGCGAGCCATGTGCGCTCCCTGCAGGCCGCCCACCTCACCGATGTGGCGACATCTGACCAGCATGTGGTCAAGCCGTGGTTCAACGGCCGGCTTGATTATTCGCCGCCGGTCAACGACCTCAAGGATCGAGGCTTCCCGCTCGTCGGCGGGCGTCTCGACGTCATCGCCGGGCGCTCCGTGGCCGCTCTCGTCTATCGGCGTGGCCGGCATCTAATCAATCTGTTCGTCTGGCCGGGCGATGACGCCGGTCCGGCCAGCGCCGACACCGCGAACGGCTATCACCTTCGCCACTGGCGCGCCGGAGGGATGAATTTCTGGGCCGTCTCGGACGTCAATCCAGCCGATCTCGATCTGTTCGAGCTGGACCTGAAACGGACCGGATGAGTCAGTCCAGCCGCCGCAAACGGTTGACATGCCCCATCTTACGCCCCGGCCGGGTCTCGCGCTTACCGTAGAGCCACAGCCGGGCTTCGGCCTCGTGGATCAGGCGCGGCCACGCCTCGGCCTCGTCGCCCAGCAGATTGGTCATCTCGACCCGGGCCAGCGGCTTGGTCGGCCCGAGCGGCCAGCCGGCAATGGCGCGGATGTGCTGTTCGAACTGATCGACCTCGCAGCCGTCCAGGGTCCAATGGCCGGTGTTGTGGACGCGCGGCGCGAACTCATTGACCAGCAGCCGGCCATCGTCACGCTCGAACAGCTCGATGCCGATCACCCCGACATAATCGAGGGCGGCGAGCACCGTCGCGGCGATCCGCTCGGCCGCGACGGCCGCTTGGTCGGAGACCTCAGCCGGGGCCATGGTGCGGCGCAGGACGCCATTCTCGTGATGGCTTTCGGTGAGCGGGTAGAGGGCGATCTCGCCATCGCGGCCACGGGCGGCGAGCACCGCCAGTTCGCGGCGGAAGTCGGCCGGCGCTTCGGCGATGCACGGTCGACAGCCGAGACTGTCGAGGGCGGCGGCGGCATCGCCGCTGCGCATCACCCAGGTCTGGCCCTTGCCGTCGTAGCCGCCGCGCCGGGTCTTGAGCAGCAGGGGGGCGCCGAGTTGCTCCAGGGCCATGCCAAGATCGGCGAGGCTGTCGACGGCGGCGAAGGCGACGGTCGGGGCCCCGGCTTCATTGAGGAAGGTCTTTTCGGCCAGCCGGTCCTGGGCGATGGCCAGGGCGCGGCCGTTCGGGGCGACGTGGGCCCCCGAAGCGATCAAACGCTCGACGACGCTGGCCGGAACATTTTCGAACTCGAAGGTGATCACCGCGCACTCAGCCGCCAGAGCCTCGAGGGCCGACCGGTCATCATAGGCCGCGCAATGACTGCGGGCGGCGACGCGGCTGGCCGGAGAGTTGGTCTCCGGCGTCAGAATGGTCACGTCGAAACCCAGGCGGCCGGCCGCCAGCGCCAGCATGCGGCCGAGCTGGCCCCCACCCAAAATGCCGATCGTCGAACCCGGCGGCAGCGGAAAGGTCAGCGGCCGTCCTCCACGGTTTCGGGGACGGCCCCAGCGAGGTTCAGGCGCTGGCGCTCAAGCCGCTCGGCCAGGGCCGGATCGCCGAGGGCGAGGATGCGGGCTGCCAGGATGGCGGCGTTGCGCGCCCCGGCTTCGCCGACCGCCAGGGTTCCGACCGGGGCGCCGCCTGGCATCTGGACGATCGACAGCAGCGAATCCAGGCCGTGCAGGAATTTCGAGGCCACCGGCACGCCCAGCACCGGCAGGTCGGTCATCGCGGCCGTCATTCCGGGCAGGTGGGCGGCGCCGCCGGCCCCGGCGATGATGACCTTGAAGCCGGCCGAGCGCGCCCCCTTGGCGAAGCTGTAGAGGCGCTCTGGCGTGCGGTGGGCCGAGACCACCTTGGCCTCGTAGCTGACGCCGAGGCCATCGAGGCCATCGGCGGCGGCCTTGAGCGTCGGCCAGTCGGAGCGGCTGCCCATGATGATGGCGACATCGGCGCTCATGGTCGGTGGAGTCCTCGCGGCGGCGTACCGCGACTATAGGGGCGCGCAAACTTCGCCGCAAAGGGCGGAGCGTCTTCAAGCGTCTCGCGTTGCTGCGCGGCGGCTGACTCAGGCGCCTTTCGCCATCGGCGGTCACGGATTAGAGGAGACGCGCGGCCGGGGCAGGAGAAGGCACGACCATGCGCACGATTTCCCACTTCATCGACGGCCGGATCGTGGAAGGGGCCTCGGGCCGCTTCGGCGATGTATTCGATCCCAACACCGGCGAGGTCCAGGCCAAGGTCGCCATGGCCGACGCCGCCGAGCTCGACGCGGCGGTCCAGTCAGCCGCCAGGGCCCAGATCGACTGGGCCGCAGTCAATCCGCAGCGCCGGGCGCGGGTGATGTTCGAATTCAAGCGCCTGGTCGAGGCGCGCACCGACGAACTCGCCGAACTGCTTTCCTCCGAACACGGCAAGGTGGTGGCGGACAGCCGCGGCGATGTCATGCGCGGGCTTGATGTCATCGAATTCGCCTGCGGGGCGCCGCATGTGCTCAAGGGCGAATATACCGAGGGCGCCGGCCCTGGGATCGACGTCTATTCGATGCGCCAGCCGCTCGGCGTCGTGGCCGGCATCACCCCGTTCAACTTCCCGGCCATGATCCCGATGTGGATGTTCGGCGTCGCCATCGTGTGCGGCAACGCCTTCATCCTCAAGCCATCGGAAAAGGATCCCGGCGTACCGATGCGCCTGGCCGAACTGTTCCTCGAAGCCGGCGGCCCGGCCGGCATCCTCAATGTCGTCAACGGCGACAAGGCGGCGGTGGACGCGATCCTCGCCCATCCGCTGATCCGCGCCGTCAGCTTCGTCGGCTCCTCCGACATCGCCCAGTATGTCTACGCCACAGGAGCGGCGAGCGGAAAGCGGGTCCAGGCCATGGGCGGGGCCAAGAACCACGGCGTCATCCTGCCGGACGCCGATCTCGACCAGGCGGTCAAGGACATCGTCGGGGCGGCCTATGGCTCGGCCGGCGAGCGCTGCATGGCCCTGCCGGTCGTGGTTCCGGTCGGCGAGAAGACCGCCGACGCCTTGCGCGAGCGCCTGCTGGCCGAGATCGACACCCTCAAGGTCGGGATCTCGACCGATCCGGCGGCGCAATACGGCCCAGTGGTCAGCGCCGCCCACAGAAAGCGCGTTGAGGACTATATTCAGATGGCCGTCGACGAGGGTTCGGAGCTGGTCGTCGACGGTCGCGGCTTCACCCTGCAGGGCTATGAGAAGGGCTTTTTCGTCGGCCCGACCCTGTTCGACCGGGTCACACCGGATATGAAGTCGTATCGGGAAGAGATATTCGGGCCGGTGCTGCAGATCGTCCGTACACAGAGTTTGGAAGAAGCCATCGCGCTGCCTTCCAACCACGCCTATGGCAACGGCGTAGCGGTGTTCACCCGCAACGGCCGCGCCGCCCGCGACTTCGCCGCCCGGGTCAACGTCGGCATGGTCGGGATCAATGTGCCGATCCCGGTGCCGGTCGCCTATCACACCTTCGGCGGCTGGAAGCGCAGCGCTTTCGGCGACACCAACCAGCACGGCATGGAAGGGGTCAAGTTCTACACCAAGGTCAAGACGGTGACGGCGCGCTGGCCCGAGGGCGAGATCGCCGGCGACGGGCATTTCGTGATGCCGACCATGAGCTAGGGC
>DATBOH010000077.1:0-9252 GCA_036553915.1 Caulobacteraceae bacterium
ACTTCTCGCCCTTGAGCCTGGCGACGCCGACGGGCGGGCGTTGAGCGATGTCGCGCCGGAACTGAACGGCGTGGCCGCTCAGGCGCTGGAACGCGACGGCGAAGCGGAGGAGGACGTGGACATCACCCGCCATGGCGAGTCGCGGCGCTTGCGCGTGCGAGCGAGCCAAAGCGCTCAGGGTCTGGTGCTCACCTTTGACGATATCACTCGGCTGGTGGCGGCCCAGCGCAACGCCGCCTGGCGTGACGTCGCCCGTCGTATCGCCCATGAAATCAAGAATCCCCTGACCCCGATCCAACTGTCGGCCGAACGGTTGCGGCGTAAATATCGCCCGCAAATTTCCGGCGATCTGGAAACTTTCGACCGCTGCACCGACACCATCGTGCGCCAGGTTGGCGATATTGGTCGGATGGTAGATGAGTTTTCGGCCTTCGCGCGCATGCCGGCGCCTGTCTTCGCCCCGCACGATCCCATCGAACTGCTGCGCGAGGCCGCTTTCGCCCAAAGGGTCGTCGATCCCCAGACTGAGATCGAACTGGCCCCAGCCGCGGAGGGGCTGTCGCTCAACTGCGACGGACGCATCGTCGGTCAGGCGCTCACCAATGTGTTGAAGAACGCCGGCGAGGCGATCGCCGCGCGTCGCCTCACCGATCCCGCGGCCAAGGGGCGAATCCTCGCGGGTCTGGTCGAGCACGACGGCAATCTTGATTTCATCATCGAAGACAACGGGGTTGGCCTGCCAGACAAGGATCGCGACCGGCTTACTGAGCCCTATGTGACGACCCGGTCCAAGGGGACGGGACTCGGCCTTGCGATCGTCAAGCGCATCCTTGAAGACCATGGTGGAGAGCTGCGGCTGAGCGACGCCACTGAGCTTCCGGGCGCCAAAGTCACCCTGGCATTTCCGGCTTCTCGCTTCGTCGAAGCCGAACGGAAGGCGTCCGCATGACCGGCGATGTGCTTGTTGTCGACGACGAGGCCGACATCCGCGAACTGGTCGCGGCCATTCTCGAAGACGATGGCTATCAGGTGCGCACGGCCAGGGATTCAACCTCGGCGCTCGACGCCCTGCGGGCCCGCAAACCCTCGCTGATCATCCTCGACATTTGGATGAGTGGGGGCGGCATGGATGGCCTAGAACTGCTCGATCTGGTCAAGGCGATGGACCCCGACCTGCCGGTGATCATGATCTCCGGCCACGGCAACATCGAGACCGCGGTCAGCGCCATCAAGCGCGGGGCCTACGATTTTGTGGAAAAGCCGTTCAAATCCGACCGTCTGCTGCTGCTTGCGGAACGGGCGCTCGAGGCTTCGAATCTTCGGCGCGAAAACCAGCGGCTGCGGGCCAAGGCGATCGTGCCGGACGGGATGCTCGGCGCCTCACAGGCGGCCCAGCAGCTCCGGCAGATGATCGCTAAGGTTGCGCCGGCCAACAGCCGGGTGCTGATTTCTGGCCCCGCCGGGGCCGGCAAGGAGACCGCCGCTCGTCTGATCCATTCCGCCAGCACTCGCTCGCGGGGGGAATTTGTCGCCATCAGCGCCGCCGGCATGACGCCGGGGCGCCTCGACGTCGAGTTTTTCGGCGAGGAGGGAGAGGGCGCGCGGCCGCGCAAGATCGGAGTCTTCGAACGCGCCCATGGCGGCACGCTCTATATCGACGATGTCGCCGACATGCCGCTTGAGACCCAAAGCCGGCTTCTGCGGGTGCTGGTCGAACAGCGATTCCGAAGGGTGGGCGGCGACACCGACGTCCAGGTCGATGTCCGCGTCGTTTCCTCCACCACCCGCGACCTGCGCGATGAGATCGCCGGGGGCCGGATGCGAGAGGATCTCTTTCATCGCCTCAACGTCGTGCCCTTGCGGGTGCCGGGCCTGAGTGAGCGCCGCGAAGATATCCCCGATCTGATCGACTACTACCTGGACCGGCTGAGCGGAGCCTCGGGCCTGCCGCGCCGCCGCTTGGCGGCCGACGCCTATGCGACGCTGCAGGTCCAGGCCTGGCCCGGCAACGTGCGCCAGCTTCGCAATGTGGTTGAACGGATCCTCATCCTCGCCGCCGGCGATCCGGAACAGCCAATCTCGGCCGAGATGCTGCCGCCCGACGCCAGCGCGGCGCCCCCAACCGCCGGCCTGGCGGCCGAGCGCATCATCGCATTGCCGCTACGCGAGGCGCGCGAGCTGTTCGAGCGCGAATACCTCAATGCCCAGATCGTCCGATTCGGGGGCAATATTTCGCGCACGGCCGGTTTCATCGGCATGGAGCGCTCGGCGCTGCATCGCAAGCTGAAGTCGCTGGGATTTGGCCGCGGTGAGGATGAAGGGAGCTGATGTCGCGCGTCGCCTACGTCAACGGTCGTTTCACCCGCCACGCGCAGGCGGCCGTGCATATCGAGGATCGCGGCTACCAGTTCGGCGACGCGGTCTATGAGGTTTGGGCGGTGGCCAACGGCCGGCTATGCGATGCCGACGGCCACTTCGCGCGGCTGAAACGCAGCCTTACCGAACTGAAGATCGCCGAGCCAATGAGCCGCAAAGCCCTTGAGTTGGTGCTGGCCGAGGCGGTTCGCCGCAACCGCCTCAAGCATGGCCTGCTGTATCTGCAGGTCTCGCGCGGCGTCGCCCGGCGTGATCACGCCTTTCCTGAACCGGCGCCGCCGCCAAGCGTGGTGATTACCGCCAAGGCGATCGATCCGGCGGCCGGCCATGGAAGGGCCGAGCGCGGCGTCGCCGTTATCACCCTGCCTGAAAATCGGTGGGGGCGCTGCGATATCAAGACGGTCAATCTGTTGCCAAATGTACTGGCCAAACAGGCGGCCAGGGAAGCCGGCGCCCATGAAGCCTGGTTTGTCGACGAGCTTGGTTTCGTCACCGAAGGCGCCGCGACCAACGCCTGGATCGTCGATCGGGACGGCGTCCTCCGCACCCGCGATATTCAGGCCAATATTTTGCGCGGCGTCACCCGGGCCAGCGTGTTGGCGGCGGCGGCTACGCATGGCCTGACGCTGTCCGAAGGTCCGTTCACCGCCGACGAAGCCAAGCAGGCGCGCGAGGCTTTCATTACCGGCGCCAGCACCCAGGTCACCCCTGTGGTCTCCATCGATGGCCGCAAAGTCGGCGACGGCGCGCCCGGACCGGTGGCGAAACGCCTGCGCGAGCTCTATATCGCCGAGGCGCAACACGGCTGAGCCGGGCTCAAACATAACGGAAGGGGTCTCAACCCATGCCGAGCGACAAGAAACAGAACCTTCAGGACACGTTCCTCAATGCCGTGCGGCGATCCAAAACGCCGCTGACGATTTTTTTGGTCAATGGCGTCAAGCTTCAGGGCGTGGTGAGCTGGTTCGATAGCTTTTGCGTCCTGCTGCGCCGCGATGGCCAGGCGCAACTTGTCTATAAGCACGCCATTTCGACGATCATGCCGGCCCAGCCCGTGCAGCTCTATGAGCCGCCCGCCGATGAGGACGACGACCAGGATTGACCAGGCACAGCAGGCCCAGCGCCGCCAGAGCGCTGATCATCCATCCTGACCGCCAAAACCATGGACGCGATCCGACGGCGCGGCTGGAGGAGGCGGCCGGACTGGCGTCGGCCTTGGATCTCGAGATCGTCGGCGCGAGCATTGCGACGCTCCGCGCGCCGCGGCCCTCCACCCTGTTCGGTCAGGGAAAGGTCGAGGAAATCGCCGCCCTGCGCGAAGCCGCCAACGCCTCGGTCGTGGTCGTCGACGACGCCTTGACGCCGGTTCAACAGCGCAACCTCGAACGCGCCTGGAACGCCAAGGTCGTCGATCGCACCGGGCTGATCCTGGAAATCTTCGCCCTTCGCGCTCGCACCGCCGAGGGCCGCCTGCAGGTGGAATTGGCGCGTCTGGACTATGAGCGCTCCCGGCTGGTGCGGACCTGGACACACCTTGAGCGCCAGCGGGGTGGATTCGGGTTCCTGGGCGGCCCTGGCGAGACTCAAATCGAAGCCGACCGGCGGCTGATTTTGGAGCGCATGATGCGCTTGAAGACCGAACTTGCCGACGTTCGTCGAACCCGCGGCCTGGCGCGACGGGCGCGGCGGCGGGTTCCTTATCCCGCCATCGCCTTGGTCGGCTACACGAACGCCGGCAAGTCGACGCTGTTCAATCGTCTGACCGGCGCGACCGTGTTGGCTAAATCGGCGCTGTTCGCGACACTCGACCCGACCTTGCGGCGAATTCGGTTGCCGCGCGGCCGGCCGGCGATTCTCTCCGACACGGTCGGATTCATCTCGGATCTGCCGCACGAACTGGTGGAGGCTTTTCGGGCCACTCTCGACGAAGTCCGCGAAGCCGACATCATCCTGCACGTTCGCGACATTTCCGCTTCTCAGTCAGCCGCCGAGGCCGCCGATGTCGAGACCGTGCTGGAGGAACTGGGACTGGGCCCCGATTCCGGCCGCCGATTGGTTGAGGTCTGGAACAAGTCCGATCGGGTCGCCGCCGAAGATAAGGCGGAGCTCGTGGCACGGGCCCGGCGGGCCGGCGCGGTATTGATCTCGGCCCTCACCGGTGCGGGCGTCGAGGCGCTGCTTGAGCGCCTGGCGGCCCTGGTTGATGACAGCCCAGAGGTGACGGTTCGCCTGGCCGCGTCGGACGGCGAGGCGCTGGCGTGGCTTTATCGGCATGGCCGGGTGAATTCGCGCGAAGACACGGCCGAAGGCGGAGCAGTGATCAAGGCCAGGCTTGATCCGCAGGCCCTCGGCCGCTTTCAGCGCTTGCGCCCGGACGTGGTGTTTTCGATGGCCGCCGAATAGGCGCCTTTTTCGATCGCCTTGGCCTCGTTCCAGAGGTTGTCCATTTCAGCCAGGGTGGATTGGCTCGGAGAACGGTCAGACTCGGCCAGACGCCGCTCAATATGGCCAAATCGGCGGACGAATTTGGCGTTTGATGCGCGCAGCGCCGCTTCCGGATCGATATCGAACGCCCGCGCCAGGTTGGCGCAGACGAAGAGAACGTCGCCGAGTTCGGCTCCGATCGCCGCCCGGTCATCGCGCCGGACTTCCGCTACGAGCTCGGTGGTTTCTTCTGCGAGCTTGTCCAGGATTTCATTGACGCTTGGCCAGACGAAGCCGACCCGCGCCGCTCGATCGGCCAGTTTGGCCGCACGGGTGAGCGCGGGCAGCGCCAGCGCCACGCCGTCGAGGACGCCGGCATTGCCAGTTCGCCGCTCGGCGGCCTTGATCGCCTCCCACGCTTCGGTTTGTTCGCCCGACGTCAGAGCAGCTTGCGTTTCGAATACATGCGGGTGGCGGCGGATCATCTTTTCGGCGGCGCCGGCGGCAACGTCCTCGAAGGCGAAGGCGCCGGCTTCCTCGGCCATGCGGGCGTGATAGACGACCTGCAGCAAGAGATCGCCAAGTTCACCGCGTAGATCGTCCATGTCGCCGCGTTCGATGGCGTCAGCGACCTCATAGGCCTCCTCGATTGTATAGGGGGCGATCGTCGCGAAGCTTTGCTCCAGATCCCAGGCGCATCCGCCGTTGGGATCGCGCAGGCGCGCCATCACCTGGAGAAGGCGATCAAGAGCGGCATGGCTCGGCGCCGGAGGCGCAGGTGTTCCGGTCAGAGCGCGCCCGCCGCCCGCTCGCGGGCCGAAAGCAGTCGCCAGCCGTCTGGCTTGAGGATTTCCAGGGGCGAGAAGCGGGCCTTATAGTCCATTTTCTCGCTGCCCTGGACCCAATAGCCTAGGTACACGTAGGGCAGTTCAAGTCGCGCCGCTTCGCGAACGTGGTCAAAAATGATGAACGATCCCGGGCTGTTGCGGGCCCGCGCCTGATCGAAGAAGCTATATACCAGGGACAACCCATCAACGAGGGAATCCACCAGCACGCAGGCGGCCAACTCGCCAGGCCCGCCGTCCGCGGAGTGGGTCCGGTATTCAACCATATGCGTGCGCACGGCCGTGTCTTCAATCATGGCGACATAGTCGGGCCAGGTCATCTCCGCCATGCCGCCGCCGCGATGTCGGGTGGCCAGATAGATGCGCAGGAGGTCGAATTGCTCGCGCGTGGCTTCGGCCTCAACCACATGGCGGGTGAGATTGGCGTTGCGGGACACGACCCGCCGCTCCGATCGGGAGAACACATAATCGGCCACCGGCAACCGCGCCGAGACACAGGCGGCGCATTGCTCGCAGGCTGGTCGATAAGCGATATTCTGTGAGCGCCTGAAGCCGCCCTGGGTGAGGGCGTCGTTGACACTGGCCCCATCCAGCATTGGCAGGTGGGCAAAGACCTTTCGCTCTTCTCGCCCGGGCAGGTAAGGGCAAGGCGACGGCGCGGTCAGAAAGAACCTTAACTGACGAGTGGGAAAATGCTGGGTCACCTGATCAGCAACTCGCCTGAGTCGTCTTCCGACAGTGTCATGGATTAGGGGGCAGTCGCAGCGATTGCGCAAGACCGAAGTGACGAGGTTTCACCCGATCAAATTTCAGGCGCTCAGTAAAATCGCCGCCCGCTCGGCGAAATAGGTCAGGACCCCGGCGGCGCCGGCGCGCTTGAACGCCACCAGGGCTTCAAGAATCGCCCGGTCTTCGTCGATCGCGCCAGCGGCGGCCGCGGCTCGCAGCATCGCGTATTCGCCCGACACCTGAAACGCGAACGTCGGCATGGCGAAGGCTTCGACGATGCGGCGCACCACATCGAGATACGGAAGGCCCGGCTTGACCATGACCAGGTCGGCGCCCTCGGCGATATCAAGGGCGACTTCGCGCAGGGCTTCATCGCCATTGCCCGGATCCATCTGATAGGTCGCCTTGTCGACAGGCGCGCCGGCGGCGCCAAGCGCCGCTGAGCCGATGGCGTCCCGATAGGGGCCATAGAAAGCCGAAGCGTATTTGGCGGCATAGGCCATGATCAGGGTGTCGCAGAGGCCCTCCGCCTCCAGGGCCGCGCGCAGGGCTCGAACCCGGCCATCCATCATGTCCGAGGGGGCCAGGATGTCGCATCCGGCCTTGGCCTGCATCAGTCCCTGCTCGACCAGCCGCTCGAGGGTGGCGTCATTGTGGATCCGGCCGTTCTCGATGACGCCGTCATGGCCATGGTCGGTGTATGGATCGAGGGCGACGTCGCAGACCACTCCGATCTCGGGAGCTGCATCCTTCAGCGCTCCAACGGCCCTGGCGACAAGACCGCTGGGGTCGCCGGCGGCGCTGCCCCGGGCGTCCTTGAGCGCACCATCGATGTGCGGAAACACCGCAATGGCTGGAATACCCAACCGCCGCGCCGTTTGGCCGGCCTTCGCCAGGCTCTTGAGGCTCAGACGACTGACGCCGGGCAGCGACTTGACCGGAGTATCGGCGTCGCCGTCGTGGACGATCAATGTCCAGATCAGGTCGTCAGGGCTGAGGCGATGTTCGCGAACCAGCCGCCGCGACCAGTCGGCCTGGCGCGGCCGGCGCAGGCGCAATGTGGGGTAGGGGGCGAGCGGGCCCAGGGCCATGTGGAATCCATCCCGGAAAGGTCGGCGCCCGCCTTAGGCCCAGGGCGTCCTGACGCGCAAGCCCACGCTGACACCCAGGTCAGGCTGGTCTAAGGACAATGGCGAGGATCTTGGGAGGAGGACCGCCATGGGGGCCAGATATCTCGTCAACAGCCACAAGGCGCTCTAAATTCATGAATACTGTTGCATTTATTGGACTTGGCGCCATGGGCGCCGGCATGGCCGCCAACTTGGCCAGGGCCAAGGTCCCGGTCATCGCCTACGACCTCTCGACGGCGGCGCTCGACAAGGCGCGGGCGGTCGGCTGCCGAACGGCCGGCGGGGCGGGCGAAGCGGTCGCCCAGGCCGATACCGTCATCACCATGCTCCCAGCCGGGCAACACGTTCGGGCGGTGTTCGCCGAAGCGATCGCCAACCACGCCAAGCCTGGGGCTCTGATGATCGATTGCTCGACCATCGACGTCGAGAGCGCCAGGGCGGTTGCGGAGCAGGCCGCGGCCCAGGGCCTGCGGTTCGCCGACGCTCCGGTATCCGGCGGCGTAGCGGCAGCCGATGCCGGAACCCTGACCTTCATGGTCGGCTGCGCCGAGGCGGACTTCGCGACCGTCGAGGCGGCGCTCGCCCCAATGGCCAAGGCGGTGATCAGGGCCGGGGCGCCCGGAGCGGGGCAATCGGCCAAAATCTGCAACAATATGTTGTTGGGTATTTCCATGCTCGGGGTGGCCGAGGCTTTCGCCCTTGCCGAGAAGCTGGAGCTGGCCCCAGAGCGCTTTTTCGAGATCGCCAGTGTCTCATCGGGCCAGTGTTGGTCCCTGACCAGCTACTGCCCATGGCCGGGCCCTGTCCCGACCGCTCCATCGAACCGCGGCTACGAGGGCGGCTTTCTGGCCGCCCTGATGCTCAAGGACTTGAAGTTGGCGCAGGCGGCGGCGGCGGCTTCTGGCGCGACCACACCATTGGGCGCGCAGGCCGAGGCGCTCTACGCCCTATTCGACCGGCTTGGCTTTGGCGGCCGGGACTTTTCGGCGGTGCTGCAGCTAATGCGCGGCCGCCTGGACACGCTTTAGCCACATGGGCGAAATGAACGATCTGCCGGCCGATATCTACAGCGAGCAGGAAGGGATCGATGTCGACACGCTGGCCAATCTCGGCCCTCTGACGGGATTGGCGGGGGTTTGGCAGGGCGACAAGAGCCTGGATGTCAATCCGTTTGGCGATGGCGAGCGCCGGCAGCGCTTTGTCGAACGGATTGACATGCAGCCGATCGATCCGCAGTCAAATGGTCCGCAGTACTTCTACGGCCTGCGCTATCACGTGCACATCACCAAGCCGCACGAGGTCGAGACATATCATGATCAGGTCGGCTACTGGCTGTGGGAGCCGGCCACCGGCCTCATTTTACACTCGCTGACCATTCCGCGCGGCCAGATCGTGCTGGCCAAGGGCCACGCGGCGCCGGACGCCCGCAGCTTCGAGGTCGCCGCCCAGCGCGGGGCGACCGAGAATGGTATCTGTTCAACCGCGTTTCTCGAGCGCGCCTTCCGCACCGACAGCTTTCACATGCAGGTCGAGATTGACGACCGCGGTTGGTCGTATTTCCAGGACACCGTGCTGACCATCCCCGGCCGCGCCGAACCCTTTCATCACACCGACCGGAACGTCCTGGTTCGGGTCGGGCCGGCGAAGCCCAATCCGCTGGCTCGGGGCCGATGAATGGCCATCTATGCCGTGACAGAAACGGTTGTCCGCGCTTATAGAGCCGCAGGACGATGTTTGGATCGGGGTGA
>DATBOH010000080.1:0-3983 GCA_036553915.1 Caulobacteraceae bacterium
CCAACGGTCATTGAGGGTCAAATAGCGTTCAATACCGCGGGCGAAGGCGTCGATGTCGGCGTCGGTGCCCCAGAACGCCGCAAGTTTGGTGTCGCCCAAAGGGCGTGAAAAACCGGCCCCGATGGCGTCGAGGAACACCAGGTCGGAACGGTCAAGCAGGCTGTCGTTGTTGTCGACCAGCTGAAACGGGGCGTTGTGCGTGGCCTCGGGGCTATCGGTGGCCACCCGCACCGGGCTGAGTGAACCCATATGCAGCCACAGGGTCGAAGAGCCGGGGCCGCCGTTGTAGAAAAACGTCACTGGCCGGCTTGAGCCGCGGCCCTCGCCGGCAGTGTAGGCGACATAGAACATGCTGGCGATCGGCTTGCCGTCGTTATCGCGCAGCGTGAGGGTTCCGGCCGTCGCGGTGTAGGCGAGCTCGCGGCCGCCAATGATTGCCTGGTGATGGGTGACGCTTCTGACTTCGTTGATGGGAGCCAGGGCGATGTCGGTGTCGGCGAGCGCCCGGCAAGCGGCGCGCTCGGCGCGGGGATCGCTGCGCGTGGCCTCGACTCCCCCGGCAGCGGTGGAAGCCGTCGGCGCGCCGCCGGCCTTGTCGCAATCGGCATCCGGACGAGCCCCCTCAGGCCCGCGCGGCCGCGCCGTTTCGCCCGGTTCATCTGGACCGCGCACCCCCGTGCGGCTGATCTCGACCTGGCGCATCGCCCGCGCCGGTCCGGTCTGGGCAGCCATGGAGGCGTCGGGTCCGGTCGACTGGGCCCGAACCGGTCCCCACAGGGTCAGTGCACAGACGAAGCCGAGCCATTGAGATCGCACCGGGACATTCCCCTTTTCAATCGCGTTGCGACGGATCGCCAACTGGCATTAGGACCGCAGCGGCGGACCATCAAGGCTCTGGCGGTTTTCTTGTCTATGCCAACCCGCTAAGGAGCCGCCCAGCGTCAGCAGAGGGCGGCCCATGACCGGCATCATCGACATCCTGGCCCGCGAAATCCTCGACAGCCGTGGCAACCCGACCATCGAGGTCGATATCACGCTCGAGGACGGGGCGTTCGGGCGCGCCGCAGCGCCCTCCGGAGCCTCGACCGGCTCTCACGAGGCGGTTGAACGGCGCGACGGCGACCAGGCCCGCTATGGCGGCAAAGGCGTTCTGGGGGCGGTGGGGGCGGTGAATGGCGAGATCTTCGACGCCCTGGCCGGAGCCGACGCCGAGGACCAGCGGCGGATCGACGCCCTGCTTGTCGAACTGGATGGAACGGAAAACAAAAGCCGGCTGGGGGCCAATGCGATGCTCGGCGTTAGCCTGGCGGTAGCCAAGGCGGCGGCCGATTCCGCCGGCCTGCCGCTCTATAAATATGTCGGCGGCTTCGATGCTCACATCCTGCCAACGCCGATGATGAACATCATCAATGGCGGGGCGCACGCCGACAACGCCCTCGACCTGCAGGAATTCATGGTCATGCCGACCGGTGCGGACAGCTTCTCAGAGGCGCTGCGCATGGGGGCCGAGATTTTCCACGCTCTGAAAAAGGCCCTGTCGGGCGCCGGCCACAACACCAATGTCGGCGACGAAGGCGGCTTCGCCCCGCAGATCGGCCGCTCTGATGAGGCCCTGGCCTTCATCGTCAAGGCGGGCGAGACGGCCGGCTATCGGCCGGGCGAGGACTTCCACATCGCCCTGGATCCGGCGGCCAGCGAGTTTTTCCGCAACGGCCAGTATCGCCTCGAAGGCGAGGGGCGCAGCCTCGATCAGGTGGGCCTCGCCGACTTCTACGCCGATCTCGCCAGCCGCTATCCGATCTGCTCCATCGAGGACGGCTGCGCCGAGGATGACCTGGACGGCTGGACGCATCTGACCGCGACGCTCGGCGCCCGTATCCAACTGGTCGGCGATGACCTCTTCGTCACCAATCCCAAACGCTTGGCCATGGGCCTGGAAAAGGGCCTCGCCAACGCGATCCTGATCAAGGTCAATCAGATCGGGACGCTGACCGAGACCTTCGCCGCCATCGCCATGGCCCGCGCCGCCGCCTATGGCCAGGTGATGAGCCACCGCTCAGGCGAGACCGAAGACGCAACCATCGCCGATCTGGCGGTGGCCAGCGGTTGCGGCCAGATCAAGACCGGTTCGCTGTCGCGTTCCGACCGCCTGGCCAAATACAATCAGCTCCTGCGCATCGAGGAGCAGCTCGGCGATCAGGCCGTCTATGCGGGCCGCAGCGCGGTTAAGAGGCTGGGCTAGAGCAAGTCGAATTCCGCCCCTTGGCCAATCGCATCCGGTCGATCTGGGGGCGTGAGGCGAGCTTCACTGCTGCGTGAACCTTGCATTAACCACGTTGGCCGATATCCAGGATCTCCGAGAGAGTGACGATTCGGCCGATGCTTCTTCGTCTCCAGACCTATCTGCCGACCGCGATCCTGGCGGTGTTGATCTTCTATTTCGCCTTCCACGGCCTGACTGGGGAGCGCGGGCTGCTTCTCACTCGCCAACGCCATGCGACTCTGCTCGCCAAACAGGCCGAGCTGAACCAGCTCACCGCCGAGCGTCGCGATCTGGAAATCCGCGCCCGCCTGCTGCGCGACGACGACCTGTCGGCCGATCTTCTCGAACAGCGCGCGCATGAGCTTCTAGGCTTTGTCGACCCCAGGGACTATGTGATCCGCGTCGTGCCGCAGCACGGCTGAGCGACGCCTAAGCCGCTCGTACTGTCAGGGTCACTACTGGAGCGATTGATGACGCGCGCACCGGCCAAGCCCGCGCCCCGCAAGTCTGCGAAACCCAAGGCTGGCGATGGCGATGGCGATCTGCTCGCCTTCTATCGCGACATGCTGCTCATCCGCCGCTTCGAGGAGCGAGCCGGACAACTCTATGGCATGGGTTTGATCGGTGGCTTCTGCCACCTCTACATCGGCCAGGAAGCCATCGCGGTAGGTATGCAGGCGGCCAGAGGCCCGGGCGATCAGGTAATCACCGGCTATCGCGATCACGGCCACATGCTGGCGGCCGGCATGGATCCCAAGGCGGTGATGGCCGAGCTCACCGGCCGGGCGGCCGGCTCGTCGCGCGGCAAAGGCGGCTCGATGCACATGTTCTCGGTCGAGCATGGCTTCTTTGGCGGCCACGGTATCGTCGGGGCGCAGGTGAGCCTCGGCACCGGCATAGCGCTGGCTAACCAGTATCGCGGCGATGGCGCGGTGGCCTTTGTCTATTTCGGCGACGGCGCGGCCAATCAGGGCCAAGTCTATGAGAGCTTCAACATGGCGGCGCTCTGGAAGCTGCCAGTCGTCTATGTGATCGAGAACAATCAATACGCCATGGGCACCAGCGTCGCCCGCTCGTCCTCCGAAACCCACCTGTTTCGGCGCGGGGCCGGTTTCGGCATTCCCGGCCAGGAGGTCGACGGCATGGACGTCAGCGCCGTGCTGGCGGCCGGTCGCGAGGCTGCCGCCTTTGCTCGGGCCGGCAAGGGCCCGACGATCCTGGAGATGAAAACCTATCGCTACCGTGGCCACTCGATGAGCGATCCGGGCAAATACCGGACCCGTGACGAGATCGACGCGGTGCGCAAGAGCCGCGATCCGATCGACCATCTGCGTGACCGCCTGGAAAAGGCCAAGCTTTCCGACGAGACCAAGTTGAAGGCCATCGACGCCGAGGTGCGCGCCGTGGTCGCCGACGCCGCCGAATTCGCCAGAACCGCGCCGGAGCCGGGCCCAGAGGAGCTTTTCACGGACATCTTTGTGGAGAGCGCGGCGTGACCGAGATCCTGATGCCGGCGCTGTCGCCGACCATGGAGGAGGGTTCGCTCTCCAAGTGGCTGGTCAAGGCGGGCGATAGCGTGAAGAGCGGCGATGTGATCGCTGAGATCGAGACCGACAAGGCGACCATGGAGGTGGAGGCGGTCGACGAGGGGGTGGTCGAGGCGCTGCTGGTCGCCGAGGGGACTGAGGGGGTCAAGGTCAACACGCCGATCGCCCGTCTG
>DATBOH010000147.1:0-14582 GCA_036553915.1 Caulobacteraceae bacterium
CGGCGTTCAGGGCCGCAAGCTCCGCACGCATGGCCTCGCCGGCGTAGGCCGGCAGCCGGCGGGCGATTGCGTCGACCGAGGCGTGGGCGCGATGGGCGGCCGAAAAGGCGTCGTCGACGTAGAGATCGCCGAGCCTGGCCAGGGCGTCGGCGAAGTCGTCGTCGTCGGCCTCTTCCCCTGGATGAAAGCGGAGGTTCTCCAGCAACAGCACCTCGCCATCGGCGAGTCGCTGGACCGCCGCCTCGGCCGCCGGGCCCACGCAATCCTCGACGAAGGCGACTGGCGCGCCCAGCAAGGCCGCGAGCGGCGCGACCACCGGGCGCAGGCTCATCTCGGCCCGCACATGTCCTTTTGGCCGACCGAAGTGGGCCATCAGGATAACCTTGGCGCCGCCGTCACGCAGGCGCTGGATGGTCGGCAGCGCGGCTCTCAGACGGGTGTCGTCGGCGAGCTTGCCGGCGGCCATCGGGACATTGAAGTCGACCCTGACCAGCGCCCGCCGGCCCGCGAGTTCGACGCCGTCGAGGGCGCGGAACCGCATCGAGCTCTAGCTCGCGGCCGCCAGGGCGAGGGCGACGTCGGCCATGCGGGTCGAAAAGCCCCACTCGTTGTCGTACCAGGCCAGTACGCGCACCAGCCGCCCCTGGACGACCTGGGTCTGGGGCAGGGCGACGGTCGCCGAAGCCGAGATGTGGTTAAGGTCGGTGGAGACCAGCGGATCCTCGGTCACCTGCAGCACGCCGCGCAGCGGCCCCTCGGAGGCGGCTTCGGTCAGGGCTTCATTGACGCTGGCCTTGGTCGCCTCGCGCGCCGGCACGATCTTGAGGTCAATCACCGAGACATTCGCGGTCGGCACGCGGATCGACGATCCGTCCAGCTTGCCGGCCAGTTCCGGCAGCACCAGGCCCAAGGCCTTGGCCGCGCCGGTGGAGGTTGGAATCATCGACAGCGCCGCGGCGCGGGCCCGGTAGAGATCGCGATGCAAGGTGTCCTGGGTCGGCTGGTCCGAGGTGTAGGCGTGCACTGTTGTCATATAGCCGCGCTCGATGCCGCAATGCTGCAACAATACCTTGGCGACCGGCGCCAGGCAGTTGGTGGTGCAGGATCCATTCGAGACCACGAGATCCTTCGCGGTCAGGGCGTCATGATTGACGCCGAAGACGATGGTCTTGTCGGCGCTGTCGCACGGAGCCGAAACCAGGACCTTGCGGGCCCCGGCTTCCAGGTGGGCGGCGGCCTGGTCCCGGCTGGTGAACAGGCCGGTGCATTCCAGGGCGATATCGACGCCCAGGTCCTGGTGCGGCAGCTTGGCGGGCTCGCGGATGGCGGTCACCTTGATCGGACCGAGGCCGACATCGAGCGTATCGCCTTCGACCGAGACGAGGCCCGGAAACCGCCCGTGCACCGAATCGTAGCGCAGCAGATGGGCGTTGGTCTCCACCGGGCCCAGATCATTGATGGCCACGACCTCGATGTCGCGGCGGGCATGCTCGACGATCGACCTCAGCACCAGGCGTCCGATGCGGCCAAATCCGTTGATCGCCACCCGGACCGCCATGCCAACTTCCTCTTCGATTGTCCCGCGGGATGGGGCGCCGTTTCGCGGTCCGGCGCCCGCAAGTCAAGTCAGGGCCGCATTGGCGGCCTTGGCGACCGCCGTCGCGGTGATCCCGAAATGCTCATACAGGGTCTCATAGGGGCCCGAGGCGCCAAAGCCGGTCATGCCGACAAACAGTCCGTCCTCGCCGATGAACCGATCCCACCCCTGGCGCACGCCGGCCTCGACGGCGATCCGCACCGGCGCCGCGCCGATGGTCCCCATCTGGTAGGCCGCCCCTTGCTGCTCGAACAATTCCCAACAGGGCGCGGAGACGACGCGGGTGGGAACGCCATCGGCTTGAAGACGGTCCCGGGCCGCCAGGGCGATGGCGACCTCGGTTCCGGCGGAAAAGATCGTCACCTTGGCGGCGCCATCGGCGGGGGCCAGCTCATAGGCGCCGCGGGCGACGGCGGGGGCGCGGCCGACGCAGACCGCCGGGGTCTTTTGTCGCGACAGGGCGATGAGCGAGGGCGCGGAGACCTGCTGCAGGGCCAGCCGCCAGCATTCAAAGGTCTCAGCCGCGTCGGCTGGCCGGAACACCGTCAAGCCCGGCATGGCGCGCAGTGAGGCCAGCTGTTCGACCGGCTGGTGGGTCGGGCCGTCTTCGCCGAGGCCGATGGAGTCGTGAGTCATCACATGAATGGCCCGGACGCCCATCAGCGCCCCAAGGCGCAGGGCCGGTCGGCTGTAGTCGGCAAACGCCAGGAAAGTCCCGGAATAGGGGATGACGCCGCCGTGCAAGGCCATGCCGTTGAGGGCGCAGGCCATGCCGAATTCGCGCACGCCGTAGTGGACGTAGCGGCCCCCATAGTCAGGCGCGTCGAAGGCCCGCATGCCCTTGACCAGGGTGTTGTTGGAGCCGGTGAGGTCGGCCGATCCGCCGATCATCTCTGGGATCGCCGGTGTCAAGGCGGCCAGCGCGGCCCCGGAATGCACCCGCGTCGCGTCCATGGGCGGCTCGGCCAGCAGCCGTTCGAAAGCCTGGTCGAAGGCGTTGAAAGCGTCGCGGGGCAGGGCGCCGGCGACGGCGCGGCGAAAATCCTCTGCCCTCGGCGAGGCGTTGAGGCGAGCCTCCCAGGAGCGCCTGGCGGTGCGACCGCGCCGCCCGGCCCGGCCCCAGGCGGCCGCTATGTCCTTGGGAATGACGAATGGCGGCGCGGGCCAGGCCATGGCCTCCCGGGCGGAGGCGATTTCGGCGTCGAATAGGGAATAGCCGTGGCCATGGGCGTCGCCCTCCAAAGGCCCAGCGCCGCGATTGATCCGCGTCCGGCAGGCGATCATCGAGGGTCGGTCCTGGCGCCCGGCCCAGCGCAGCGCGGCGGCAATGGCGCGGTGATTATGGCCGTCGATGGCCTTGACCGCCCAGCCGGCGGCCTTGAAGCGCAGCCCCTGGTCGCCGGTCTCGGCGATGGTCGCCCGCCCGTCGATGGTGGTGTCGTTGTCGTCGAACAGAACCGTGAGGCGCGACAGCCTCAATCGCCCGGCCAGCGAAATCGCCTCGTGGCTGACGCCCTCCATCAGGCAGCCGTCGCCGGCGATCACCCAGGTGCGGTGATCGACATGATCGGCGCCATAGCGGGCCGCCATCGATCGTTCGGCCATGGCCATGCCGACCGCGGTCGCCAGACCCTGGCCCAGCGGTCCGGTGGTGGTCTCGACGCCGGCCGTGTGGCCAAATTCCGGATGCCCCGGAGTCTTGGAGCCCGGCTGCCGAAAGGCCTCGATCTCGGCCATGGACACCGCCTCGAAGCCGGCAAGATGCAGAAGCGCATAGAGCAGCATCGAGCCATGGCCGGCCGAAAGCACGAAACGGTCACGATCGGGCCATGTCGGGTCGGCGGCATCGTATTTCAGCACCCGCGTCCACAACATAGTGGCGACGTCGGCCATGCCCAGCGGCATGCCCTGGTGTCCGGAGCGGGCCTTGTGAACCGCGTCCATGGAAAGCGCGCGAATGGCGTTGGCCATGGCCAGGGGAGAGACGGACATCGACCGCCGAATCCTCTTCAAAACGGGTTGTCGGAAAGCGGGAAGAACAAGCGCCGCCTCGCACGCGCTCCAGGCGTGGTCAAGCAATGCGCCTTGCGCGCCCGGCGCCGGTCTATAAGAACGGAGGGGAGGGCGCGCGGACCGCGGAGCGAGGCTCATGAAGGCGGAGGCAGGCAGTCGACTCGAGGCGGCGGCGCTACGCCTGGACCGCGCCATCACCATGCTCGAACAACGTCTGACCAAACGCCTGGCCGAAGCCGGCGCGCAGGCTGGCGATCTTTTCGACCAGGATCGCACCAAACTGGCCGCCGATCTCGATGAGGCCCGGGCCCGCGAGCGCGAGCTCGAAGAAGCGGCCGGCGACGCCTCGGCGGCGCTCGGCGGCGCGATTGCGGAGCTGAAAGCGTGGGGCGTGGAGGGCCGCTCAAATGGCTGAGCTTACCGTCCGCATCAATGGCAAGCCCTATCTGCTCGGCTGCGACGATGGCGAGGAGGCGCATCTCACCGTCCTGGCCCAGCTTATCGACGAGAAGGTGCGCCAGGCGGCCGCCGGGACGGAACAGTTGGGCGAGACCCGGCTGATGCTGATGGGGGCGCTGGTCCTGGCCGACGAGCAGGCCGAACTGGAGGAAAAGGTGGCGAGCGCCGAGGCCGAGGTCGCCCGGCTTCGCAAACGCCTCGACGCCGCCGACGCCAGCGCTATCGGGCTGCTCGAGGCGGCGGCCAAGAAGATTGAGGGACTGGCGGTCCGCTGACCTTGAGGTGCGGCCCCTCCGACCCTAAGTTGGGGGCGGCGGGTCAGCTGCGGCTCACGTCGGAGGCATCTATATCCCGGGGACCTTAATCACTTCGATAGGGAGCTGTCCCTGGCCGGAGCCGTGGCTCCGGGCAAACGGCGCCCACCTGGTCTACCAGGTCCGAGGGGATTTGAATCGCCTCCACGGTTTTCGCGGCCCCGCCACCCGGCTTTTGGGGTGACGTCTAAGACCGAGTTGCGCCGGCGGATGCTGGTTGTTCGTCGGCAATGCGGCTTGCGACTACCGCAAGCCGGGGGCGCCGCCGCCGACCATTTCCCGCCCGAGCTTGTCGTCCGCGGCCAGACGGCGGCAGCCTATCGCCCCAGTGAGGGCGAATTCGACGCCATGCCGCTGGTGCGCCGTCTCCTGGCGGCCGGCCTGTCCATCGCCCTGCCGTTCGCGGTCGAGCGCCGATCGGCGCTGACGTTTCGTCTCTGGCGTCCCGGCGATCCGTTGGAAGCCGACGCCTTCGGCATTCCCTCGCCAAGCCCGTTGCGCGGCCCGGCCTCGCCGGACCTGGTGATCGTCCCGGTCGTGGCTTTCGATGCCGCCGGCAACCGGCTCGGCCAAGGGGCCGGCTGCTATGATCGCACTCTGGCGGCGCTGCGCGCCAAGCGAGAGGTCATCGCTATCGGCCTCGCCTTCGCGGGCCAGGAGGTCGATCGCCTGGAGCCGGAGCCGCACGACCAGCGGCTAGACGCGGTGCTGACCGAGAAGGGTTTTCGTCGGTTCGGGCCGGCATTTGAGCGCTGACCGCGCGCCGAAAGCGGTTATAGCCTGAGGCGGAAAGGGGTTTCGTATGCGCCTCGCCTTTTTCGGCGACGTCGTCGGCCGCTCCGGCCGCGAGGGTCTGACCGAGCACCTGCCGGCCCTGCGCCGCGCCCTCGAGCTTGAATTCGTGGTCGTCAACGCCGAAAACGCGGCGGCCGGTTTTGGCATCACCGAAGCCACCGCCCGCGATCTGTTCGCCGCCGGGGCCGATTGCCTGACCTTGGGCAACCATGCCTGGGACCAGCGTGAGGCGCTCACCTATATCGAGCGCGAGCCGCGGCTGCTGAGGCCGCTTAACTATTCGGCCATGGCCCGCGCCCCCGGCCGCGGCGCCGAGCTCTATGAAACCGAGCAAGGCCGGCGGGTGCTGGTGATATCGCTTCTGGGGCGGGTGCATATGGATGCTCTCGACGACCCCTTCGCGGCCGTGGAGCGCGAACTGATCGCCTGCCCGCTTGGTGAAGCCGCTGACGCCATCGTCGTCGACATCCACGCCGAGGCCACCTCTGAAAAGATGGCCATGGGACACTTCTGCGACGGCCGCGCCTCGCTGGTGGTCGGCAGCCACACCCATGTTCCGACCGCGGACGCGCAGATCTTGCCGGGCGGCTCGGCCTTTCAGACCGACGCCGGGGCCTGCGCCGACTATGACAGCGTCATCGGCAACCAGAAGGAAGAGCCGCTGCGTCGCTTCACCACCCGCATTTCCGGCGGCCGCTACAAGCCGGCTGAGGGTCCGGCGACCGTCTGCGGGGTGTTCGTCGAAACCGACCCGGCCACGGGCCTGGCGCGGCGGGTGGAGCCGATCCGGGTCGGCGGCCGGCTGATCCGCGCCGTTCCACACATGCCGGCGCCGTAAGCTTCGAGGGGGGGAAAGAGCGTGATCTCGAAAAGCAGAGTTGCGGCCTGCGCCGCCGCTGTGGTTGCGGTGGCCGGCCTCGCCGCGGCCGAGCCCACCCTTGTCCGGGTGACGCTGCCGACCGCTCCGGGCCTCTATTCTGGGCGGCTGTTGATCTTCGCAGAACCAGCGGTCGGCGGCCCGCCGGTGAAGGCCGTGGCCCCGCGCTTCGACGCGCCCGAGGCGGTGGCGATCGCCGGCCAGGACATCCACGACGCCGCTCCCGGCGCGACCGTCGAAGTCGACGCCGACCTCAGCGCCTTTCCAAAGGCGTTCTCAGCCCTGCCGCCGGGTCCCTACCACATTCAGGCTGTGCTCGATGTGCATCGCCACTATGCCTATGCCGGCCCTGAAGCGGCCGACTGGGTCGGACCGGTGGCCGATATCACCTTGCCTGCCGGAGGCCTCGCCCGCCTCGACCATCAATTGCCCGCTGAATCCGACTGGCCGGCCGCGCCGCCGGCGGCTTCAGCGGCGCAAGCCGCCGAATGGGCGTCGGCCCGGGCCGACACGACCGAGATCGATTTTGCCAGCCCGGCCCTGAGCGCTTTTTGGGGCCGCCCGATCCACATGCGGGGTTGGGTTGTCGTCCCACCCACCTACGCTGCCCACGCCGAGGAGCGCTTTCCCACCGTCTACTACACCCACGGCTTTGGCGGCCGGCTGCGGTATCTGGCCCACACCGCCATCGAGGTCCATGCCGCCATGGCCAAGGGAGAAATGCCACCCATGATCTGGGTGTTGCTCGACGAATCTGGACCGACCGGCACGCATGAGTTCGCCGACAGCGTCAACAATGGGCCCTGGGGCCAGGCCTTGACCGCCGAGCTCATTCCCGACCTGGAGCGCCGCTGGCGGATGGACGGCCGGCCGAGCGGCAGGTTCCTCAACGGCCATTCCTCGGGCGGCTGGGCGACCCTATGGCTCCAGACCCGCTACCCCAAGCTGTTCGGCGGGACCTGGTCGACTTCGCCCGATCCGAGTGACTTTCACGATTTCACCGGCATCGATCTCTATGCCGCGAACGCCAATGTCTATCGCCGCCCCGATGGCGCGGCCTATCCGCTGGTGCGCGATCACGGCAAGGTCCTTGAGAGCTTTTCGCAGTACGCGCGCTCCGAGGCGGTCGAGGGCGAAGTGGGCGGCCAGATCGCCTCCTTCGACTGGGTGTTTTCCCCGCGCGGGGCCGATGGCCGTCCCGAGCCGATGTTCGACCGGGTCACCGGAACGGTCGATCCCCAGGTCGTCGCCTATTGGCGCGAGCATTTCGACATCGCCTACCGGGTGGCGCGCGACTGGCCGGTCCTGCGCCCGGACCTGGATGGCAAGATCCACCTGATCGTTGGGACCGCGGACACCTTTTATCTCGACGGGGCGGCGCATCGCCTGAAAGCGGCCTTGGATGGTGTCGGGGCGAAAAGCGACTTCCGTTTCCTGCCCGACCGCACGCACTTCGATCTCTACAAGGTCGGCGACAATCCCCATGGCCTGCTCAACAAGATCGCCTGGGAGATGTACGCGGTGGCCCGCCCCGAGGCTTTCACGAAATTGGCAACCGGCCACTGAACCGGGGCGTTTAACCCGGCGGAAAGGGGGAATTCAGAGGAGACCCTTCGGTGAAACTTGTCCTTATCGCCAGCCTTGCGGCCACCTGCCTGGCCGGCGGGGCCGCGGCGCAGACCTACAGCGCCCCTTACGATAGCAGCGGCCAGTACGACAACGCTCAGGCTCAGCGGGACTATCAGAGCGCCCTGAACGCCTATGACGCGGCCCGCGACACCGCGGCGCGCGATCATGATCGCTACGATAGCCAGAGGAATGACTACGACTGGCGCATGCGCGACTATCGCCGCGACCTGCGCCGCTACAACGAAGCCCGCGACGCCTATGACGAAGAATATGGGCCCGGCGCCTATGAGGCCTACAACGCCCCGCCGCTTCCCCCCTATTGAACGGGCGGGCTAGCTAAGCCGGCCCCTGGCGGGTAGAAGCGGCGCGCTCTCCGCCCACCATCCTCGACCCGTCATGGCCGGCCATTCCAAATTCAAGAACATCCAGTTCCGCAAGGACCGCCAGGATTCGGTGCGCTCCAAGCTGTTCTCGAAGCTGTCGCGGGACATCACCATCGCCGCCAAACACGGCGCGCCCGACCCGGCGGCCAACGCCCGCCTGCGCCTGGCGATCACCAGCGCCAAGGCTGAATCCATGCCCAAGGACAACATCGACCGGGCGATCAAGAAGGCTTTAGGCGGTGATATCGATGCCCTTGAGGAGATCCGCTACGAGGGCTTCGGCCCCGGCGGGGCGGGCGTGATCGTCGAGACGCTTACCGACAATCGCAATCGCGCCGCCGCCAACATCCGTTCCCTGTTCTCGAAGAATGGCGGCAACCTCGGCGAGACCGGCTCGGTGGCCTTCATGTTCGATCGCCTCGGCGAAGTCCGCTTTCCTTTGGCGGCGGGATCGGAGGAGGCGGTGCTGGAGGCGGCTATCGAAGCCGGGGCCCAGGAGGCCGAGATCGAGGGTGGCCAGCACGTCATTCTGACGGCTTTCGGAGACATGGGGCCGGTGGTCGAGAGCCTGGAGGCGCGCCTGGGGCCTCCGGTTTCCGCCAAGATTGTCTGGCTGGCCAAGACCGATACGCCGGTCACCGGTCAGGACGCCGCGAGCTTGGTCAAGTTGATCGCCGCGCTCGAAGACGACGACGATGTCCAAAGCGTCTGGACCAATGCCGATCTCGATGACGAGGACCTGGCGCGGCTGGCCGGCTGAAGGCCAGCCCTTTCGCTCATCGGCCGGTTCGGCGATGCTGGCCGGCGAGCATGACGCAGCCGATTCGCATCCTCGGCCTGGATCCCGGACTTAGGCATACCGGTTGGGGCGTCGTAGTCGCCGATGGCGCCCGGCTCAGCCACATCGCTCACGGTGTCATTTCGCCCGACCCGACCGCGGCGCTCTCGGTCCGGCTGCTGATTCTGCACCGCGCGGTCTGCGCGGTGGTCGCCGCTCACGCGCCCGACGAAGCGGCCATCGAGGAGACCTTCGTCACCGCCAACGGCGCTTCGAGTCTGAAGCTTGGCCATGCCCGCGCCGCCGCCATGCTGGGCCCGGCGGCGGCTGGCCTGCTGGTGGCTGAATACGCCGCTCGGGAGATCAAGAAGGCGCTGGTCGGGTTCGGAGCCGCCGACAAGCAGCAGGTGGCGTTCATGGTGGCGCGTCTGTTGCCGCGCTGCGGCGATCCGCCGGCCGACGCCGCCGACGCCCTGGCCGTCGCCATCACCCATGCGCATAGCCGGCGGGTGTCAGGCCTGGATGGGCGAGCGGCATGATCGGCCGGTTGCGCGGCCTGGTGGCCGAAACCGCCGAGGAAGAAGCCGTGATCGATGTCGGCGGCGTCGGCTATCTGGTGCGATGCGGAACCCGAACCCTGGCCCGCCTGCCGCCACCAGGCGAGGAAGCGCTGTTGCACATTGTCCACCAGTGGAGCGAGTCGGCCGGTCCGCGGCTCTATGGTTTCCTGACCCGTGACGAGCGGCGGGTTTTCCAGATGCTGCAGGCCATCCAGGGAGTGGGGGCCAAGGTGGCGCTGGCGGTGCTTGATGTCCTGACGCCGGCCGAACTGGCGCAGGCTGTGGCGTCCCGCGATCGGACCCTGGTGGCGCGCGCCAACGGCGTCGGACCCAAGCTCGCCGATCGGATTTTGGCCGAACTCAAGGACAAGGCCGTGGCTGACGGGGTCGCGATGCCGGCCGCGCCGGCGTCGGCGCCAACGGCCGAGGTCACCGCTGCCGGCGACGCGGTCGCGGCCCTCCTGGGTCTGGGGATCGCCGAACCGGCGGCCCGCCGGGCCATTGACCAGGCCAGCCTGCGATTGGGCGAGGCCGCCGAGGCCGGAGCGCTGATCCGGGCGGCATTGCAGGAATTGGGCCGGTGAACCGGGAAATCGGCGCGGAGCAGGGCCCGGGCGAACCGGTCGATCAGGCGTTGCGGCCGCGCAGCCTCGACGAATTCGTCGGCCAGGACGCCGTCAAGGCCAACCTCAAGGTGTTCATCGACGGGGCGCGCGGCCGCCAGGACGCCCTCGACCATGTCCTGCTGTCCGGGCCGCCGGGATTGGGCAAGACCAGTCTGGCGCAGATCATCGCCCGCGAACTGGGGGTGAATTTCCGCTCAACCTCGGGGCCCGTTCTGGCCAAGGCCGGCGATCTGGCCGCCATCCTCACGGTGCTGGAACCGCGCGACGTCTTGTTCATCGACGAGATTCATCGCCTCCCACCGCATGTCGAGGAAGTGCTCTACCCGGCCATGGAGGACCACGCCCTCGATCTGGTGATCGGGGCCGGCCCGGCGGCGCGCTCGATCCGCCTCGACCTCAACCCGTTCACGCTAGTGGCCGCGACCACCCGCGCCGGTCTGCTGGCCACCCCGTTGCGGGATCGTTTCGGCATTCCCATTCGGCTGAACTTCTACACCGTGCCGGAGCTGGAGCTGATGCTGACTCAGTCGAGCCGCCGACTTGGGCTCGATCTGGCCGCCGATGGCGCGAGCGAGATCGCCGGACGGGCGCGCGGAACGCCCCGCGTAGCCGGCCGTCTGCTGCGCCGCGTTCGTGACTTCGCCGCCGCCGATGGCGTCCCGAAGATCGATCGCCTGTGCGCCGCGCGCGGCCTCGCCCGGCTGGGCGTCGACGAATCCGGCCTGGACGGCCTCGATCGGCGCTATCTCACCGCCCTGATTGAAAACTATGGCGGCGGTCCGGCCGGGATCGAGACCCTGGCCCACGCCGTGGCCGAAGCGCGCGATTCGATCGAAGACGTCGTCGAGCCGTTTTTGCTGCAGCAAGGCTTCATTCAGCGCACGCCGCGGGGGCGGCTGGCCTGCGCCAGGGCCTGGGCCCACCTGGGTCTCGAGCCGCCGGCTGGCGGGCAGGGCCAGCTTTTCGATCCCGGAGCCTGAGGCTTTGCAGCCTTCGGCCGGCGGCGCCTTCCGTAAGCGCGAATGGCCATAGTTTAACCATCGGTTAGCGGCATCGCGCCATAGCCTCGGCCGAACCCGCTTCAAAAGGCCCCCGATGACATCCGCCGGCGCCATCACGCCCGACAGCTTCTCTCTGATCCAGCAGTTCCTGCACGCCAGCTGGGTCGTCAAAGGGGTGCTGCTCGGCCTCGCCCTGGCGTCGTTGTGGTCGTGGGCTGTGATCATCGACAAGTCGGTGCGCCTCGCACGCCTCAATCGCGGCGCTGATCGCTTCGAAGCCGAGGTCAACTCAGGCCGCTCGCTGGAGGAGGTGGCGGCCGAGACGCGCCAGGCCCCGCCGCACGCGCTTCAGACCATGCTGCAATCGGCGCTCCGGGAATGGAAGGAAGCCCGGACCAAGGGCCTCCTGGCTCCGCCGCAAGGCGAGTCGCAGGTGGCGTTTCTGATCGAGCGCATCAATCGCGTGCTGGATTCAGCGGTGGCCCGCGAGAGCCAGCGCGTTGAGGACGGCTTGGGAACCCTGGCCATCGTCGCCACGGCGTCGCCCTTCATCGGCCTGTTTGGCACTGTCTGGGGGATCATGACCGCCTTCCAGGCCATCGCGGTCGAGAAGAACACCAGTCTTTCGGTGGTCGCGCCGGCCATCGCCCAAGCGCTGTTCGCCACCGCCGTCGGCCTGGCCACGGCGATCCCGGCCTACATCGCCTATAACAAGTTCTCCACCGATGCCGGGCGCTACGCCGCCAGGCTGGAGGCTTTTGCCGACGACCTGGTGACGGCCATCCAGCGGCGCGTGGCCGAGCGGCTGTAGCCATGGCCCTGTCGGCTCACGACGCCTTTTCCGCCGCGCGCCGTCGCACCCGCCGCACCCGGCGCGGGCGCCGCCCGGCCCTGTCGGAAATCAATGTCACCCCGCTCGTCGACGTGATGCTGGTGCTGTTGATCATCTTCATGATCTCGGCCCCGCTGTTGACGGTCGGCGTACCGCTGCAGCTCCCCAAGACCGAGGCTGGGGCGATGCAGGATCAGACTCAGCCGATCACCGTCTCGGTTCGCGTCGATGGCCAGATCTTCGTCAATGAAACGCCGACCCCGTTCGCCACCCTGTCGTCGGCGCTTTCCAAAATCGCCGTCAAGGGCGCCGCGCAGCCCATCTATGTGCGCGCCGATGGCCGCGCCGCCTACGCCACCGTCGCCCAGGTGATGGCGGCGCTTTCGGCTTCCGGATTCACCTCGATCAACCTGATCACCGACACCGGCGGACCTTCCTCCGGCCCGCACGGGGCCAATACGCCCGCGCCATGACCCCGTGGGCTCCCCGCCAGCGCGACAGCAAAGCCGTGGCCCTGGCGGCGGCCCTGGCCCTGCACGCGGCTCTATTGCTGGCCGTGCTGATGGCCTCGCGGCCATCGCCCTTGCCGATCGGGACCTCGGTTCCGGTCACCATCGTGGCCAGCGGACCGACCACCGACTCGCGGCCGGCGACGGCGGCGCCGCAGATTCAGGCGGCCCAGGTCGAAGCCCCGGTCGCGGAAGCCAAGCCGCCGGAACCGGCCCCGCCGCCGGCGGCGCCGCCGCCCGCTCCGGCCGAACCCGCCAAGCCGACGCATCGGAACTTCGACCTCGCCGCCATCGCCGCCTCGGTCTCGCCAAGCCACAAAAGCTTCAATCTCAGCACCCTGCAGGCCGACGTGGCGCGCGCCGCCAAGACCCATCCGGCGCGTCCGGCGATGGCCGCCCGCGGCCCGACCCGCGCCGAGACGGCGCCGGAAGCCCGGGTCGACGCCGGCCAGGGCGTCTCGCAGAGCGATATCGCCGGCCTCTCGGAACTCCTGGAGCGACTGTGGAATCCGAACTGCAGCGCCGACATCCGCGTCATCATCCCGGTGAAGTTCACCATCGCCTATGACGGCCATGTGCAAGGCAAGGTCGACGCCGGCGGTCGCGAGTCCTCGTCCGATCCGGTCGTGTTCGCGGCGGCGCGCCGCGCCATCGACGCCGTTCACCAGGCCGCGCCCTATGCCCAGACTTATCGCGGCCTGACCTTCACCGTCCGTTTCGACGCCAAAAAGGCCTGCGCCGAAAGGAACTAGCATTTCACCTGTCATGGGAGCCCTGACGATGATCCGGCTGACGCGTTTTCTCGTCCTCGTGCTGGTCCTGGCCTTGGCCAGTCCCGTCGCCGCCGACATCGTCGTCAACGTCGATCAGGGCGCCAGCCAGCCGCTGCCGATCGCCCTGCCGGCCTTTGCTGGCGCCGACGTTGGCGCGCGCATCAGCCAGGTCGCCGCCGCCGACCTGGCGCGCTCGCAACTCTTTCGCCCGCTCAATCCTTCGACCTTTCAGGAGCAGGTCGCGGACGCCAACGTCCAACCCGGTTTCGACAAGTGGAAAGCGATCGGCGCCCAGGCTCTGGTCACCGGCCAGGTGGTGGCCGACACCGAGGGCCGCCTGCGGGTCGATTTCCGGCTTTGGGATGTCTACGCCGGCGAGCAGCTTCTCGGCCTGCAGTTCACGTCCACCCCCGAGAACTGGCGGCGCGTCGCCCACAAGGTCGCCGACGCTGTCTATGAAAAGCTCACCGGCGCGCCGGGCTATTTCGACACCCGCGTCGTCTTCACCGCCGAAAGCGGCACGCGCGCGCATCCGATCCGTCGCCTTGAGATCATGGACCAGGACGGCGCCAACCCCAGTTATCTCACCGACGGCTCGGCGCTGGCGTTCACGCCGCGGTTTTCGGCCAACAGCCAGGAAGTCACCTATATGGCGCTGCGGCCGAGCGGATCGACGGTCTACCTCCTCAATATCGAGACCGGGCGTCAGGAGGCGCTGGGTCACTTTCCGGGCATGGTGTTCGCGCCGCGCTTCTCGCCGGACGGCGCTCGGGTAGCCTTTTCCGTGGAGAAGGACGGCAACACCGACATCTACCTCATGGACCTGGCCAGCCACGCGACTCGCCGCCTGACCACCGATCCGGCCATCGACACCTCGCCGTCGTTTTCGCCGAGCGGAGCGCAAATAGTCTTCAATTCCGACCGCGGCGGCGCGCCGGAGTTGTATGTCATGGACGTCGACGGATCGGGCGTTCACCGCATCTCCTTCGGGCAGGGCCGCTATACGACGCCGGTCTGGAGTCCGGACGGCAAATGGATCGCCTTCACCAAACAGGATGGCGCCGGCTTCCACATCGGGGTGATGAAGCCCGACGGCGGCGGCGAAAGGCTTCTCACCAGCAGCTATCTCGACGAGGGTCCGACCTGGGCCCCCAACAGCCGCGTGATCATGTATTCGCACCAGGGCGGCGGATCGGGCGCGCACCTTTCCATGGTCGACATCAACGGCAGGGCGCCGCAGCCCGCGCCCTATCCCCTTCAGGCCTCCGACCCGGCCTGGTCGGCGTTGTTGCCGTGAGATCGGTGTTAAGGATTGATCAGCTTGACCGAGGGTAATGCAGGCCGTCTGACTGGAAATTGACCCGGGCCGCGGCAATGAACCGGCCGGTTGTTTGGGAGGGTGAATTGGACGCCAAGCTTTTGGGCGGCGCTTCGGC
>DATBOH010000269.1:0-5204 GCA_036553915.1 Caulobacteraceae bacterium
CCCTGGCCCAAACCAGCCGGCAGTTCGTCGCCGAATTCGAAGGCGGTGATACGCCCAACCCGAACACCACTATCGCCAGCGGCATTGAAAGCCACCCGCCGGCCAATCTCGCCTATGGCAATGACTCCAAAGTTGATCGGCAATCCTATTCTCTCTATGGCCAGGCGACTTGGCGGGCCGCCGATCGGCTACGGCTGACCCTGGGCGGGCGGCTGAATGCCGATCGCTACACCGACCGGTCGTTTAATTTTTAGGCCTTCGGCGCGAGCTCGGTCGAGCATTCCAAGAGCGACCTTGTGCCCACTTGGCGGGCCGAGGCCGACTACGATCTGAGTGGCGTCAGTCTGGTCTATGCCAGCGTCAACCGCGGCTACAAGCCGGGCGGCGTCAATGGCGACAATGGCCAGGTGGTCGTGCCGCCGACCTTTGAGCCAGAGACCAACACCGCCTTCGAAGTCGGCGCCAAAAATCGCTTTCTGGGCCAGGCACTAACTCTCAACCTGACTGCTTTCTACTATCTTTACAAAAACATGCAGTACATTGAGGACGATCCGCGGCCGTTCGACAGCGGCATCGCCAATATTCCCGATGTGCACGCCTATGGGGCCGAGCTCGAGGCCGCGTACGTCAATCCTGATGGCCGCCTGCGCCTCAGCGGTCAGGTTTCCTTTCAGCGTGGGCGGGTGGTCGGGCCCTACGCCACGCTCGATTCGACGGTCGTGAACCGCGTTGAAAACGCCGGGCCGCCGAGCCCATGCGCCTCCGGGGGCAGGTTTTTCAACACGGCCTGCTGGGATCTGGTCGTGGCCGCGGCCACCAACATCGAAGGCCGTTCGCCCCCGGCCATGCCGTCCGTGTCGGCTCAGTTCACCGCCGCCTATCGATTCGACGCCTTGGGCGGGGCTCTGACGCCGCAGGTGCAATTCGTTTGGCGCGGGTCGGAATGGGCCCGCATTTTCAACGAACCGAGCCTCGACCGCGTGCCCGGCTACGGCGTCGTCAATCTCAACCTTGACTACCGCCCATCCGGGTCGGCGCTCAGCGTGGCGCTGACGGCCACCAATCTGTTCAATATCGCCGGGGTCAATTCCCAATATACCGATCCGTTTGGGACCGGTCAGACCAGCCGCCAATACATCGCCCCACGCCAGGTGATCGTGACGCTAGGATACGCCTTCTAAATGCCCCGCGCCTGGCCGGCTTTCGCATCCCTGAGCCTGCTGTATTTCGCCGTCTCGGCCGGCACCTTCAATGCGCTCGGCGTGGTGCTCCCGGCCATGGTCGCCGAACTGCACTGGAGCTGGCGCGCCGCGGGCGGCGGCTTCGCCCTGCTGGGGACGGCCTGCGGCCTCTCCAGCGTCGCCGCCGCCGGGGCCATTCGCCGCTTCGGGGTCAAAGCCAGCCTGCTCGCCGGAGGAGCGATGTTGGCGGCCGGCTTCGCCCTCTTGGCGGCGAGCCATTCGGTCACCGTCTATCTCGCCGCCACGGCCCTGCTTGGCGTCGCGTTCTCATTCACCACCTCCGTTCCTGGTACGCACGTGCTGACTGCGGTTTTCGAGCGCCGCGCGACGGCGGTCGGAGCCTATTTCACCCTGGGGGCCCTCGGCGGCGTGGCCGGACCACTGATCTTCGTGGCCGCGAACGGCGTCATCGGTTGGCGCGGCTTTTGGATCTTGTTCGCGGTCGCCGGCGCAGCTTTCGGCCTGCTGGCGGCGGCGGTCGCCCCCAATCATCCAGATCAACCGCCCGAGGTTGAGGCCCCACCCGACCAGGTCGGGCCGATCCGCCTCGCCGCAACCTTCGGTGACCCGGCCGTGCGCCGGGCTCTGGCGGCGCCGCAGTTCTATGTCGTGGTCGCCGCCTACACCATGTACATGCTGATCAACACGACCGCGCATGGGTTCGCCGTCGAACATCTCATCGAGCGGGGCGCCAGCCCGACGGCCGCCGCCGCGGCCCTGAGCATCGAAGCCCTGGTCGGGGCCGGCGTCTCGGCTATCGGCGGCGTGCTTGGCGAAAGGCTCAAGGCCAAGACGCTGCTGCTCACCTGCCTGGTGTTTCTGGTCGCTGGCATGATCGGCCTGGCCGTGGCCCCAGGTGTCTGGGCGATGATTCTGTTCGTCGTGGGAGTCGGCATCGGCTTTGGCCTCAGCTTTGTCGCCGCAACCTTGTTGCTGCTCGCCTGGTTCGGTCGCCGCGCCTATCTGGAGCTCTATTCGCTGATGTGCTTGATCAGCACCCTGGCGGCGCTGGGACCGGCCCTGGGCGGCTGGGCCCGCGATCTCTCTGGCGGCTTCGCCGGCGTCTTCCTGATTTGCGCCGCCGCCGGGGCGGCGATGTTGATCGTCACCGCTCTCACGCGGCCGCCGAAGCTGATTGAAAGCTGATCAGGCTCTGCTCTCGCGGCGGTGATCGCGCGGGCTGGCGCCGAAGGCCGAGCGGAAGGCGCGGCTGAAATAGGCCGGGTCGGAAAATCCCCAGCGGCGGGCGATCTCGGCGATCGACAGCGCCGCCGAGAGCGGACTCTCCAGGTCGGCGCGGCTGCGCTCGAGCCGCCGCGCGCGGACATAGCCGGCGAAGGTGTCGTCGCCGGCCGCGAAGATTTTCTGAATGGTGCGGGGCGCCAGGCCGCTTTCACTGGCCAGGCGCGCCAGCGACAGGTCGGGGTCGGCGAGCAGCCCTTCGACGATCTGGCTGAGGCGGTGGAGCTGCGCCCCGCCGCTTTGCGCCTCGGCGAGACCCGCCTCCTCGGCGAGCAGAGTGCCCAGGAACTCGGTGAGCGCCAGTTCGACTGGCCTCAGTTCATCATCGCTGAGATTGGCGAGCGAGCGGGCCGTGGCGGCCAGCAAGCCGGAAAAAACGCCGGCGAGGCCATCGTCGGCGATCAGGCGGTCGCTGCGCAGGTTCCCTACTAAATGGTGGCCGAGGGCCACCTGCGGCAGGCGCACGCACAAAAGCCGGCAGCGGGCGGGTAGGATCAGCGTCGCCATCCGCCCGCTCGGGCCATAGGCGATGTCCCCGGCGTTCAGCACCTGGTTGACGCCTTCGCCCTCGATTCGCGCCCGACCCTCTAGCATGGCCCACAACCATAGCGCCGACGGCAGGTCGGCGCGGCCGCTACTGATCGTCTGGGGTCCGGCGTCGATCAGCGCGAACTCCAAGCCGAGCGGCGAAGTCAAGGAAGTGACGCTGGCGCGCGGCCCCGTCCCGTCCGGGAGTCCGCCGACCGGCAGGCCGAGCCGGTGCATGGCCCCTTCCCACGCGCGGGCCCGTTCGGCCAGTGGCCAGGCGTCGGTGGTAAAGGTCCAGGCTTTCAAGCCGCGCTCCGTCTCGTCGGCTTTCCCATCGCCCGCTCAGCCTCTATAGCCACCCGCGTTTCCCAAATCAGCTTCGGAGTCGCCGTCTTGGCCAAGATCAAGGTCGCCCATCCAGTCGTCGAGCTCGACGGCGACGAAATGACCCGGATCATCTGGCGGTTGATCAAGGACAAGCTGATCCTGCCGTTCCTCGACATCGACCTAGACTACTACGATCTCGGCATCGAGCATCGCGACGCCACCGACGACAAGGTGACCGTGGAAGCGGCTCACGCGATCCAGCGCCACGGTGTGGGTGTCAAATGCGCCACCATCACGCCGGACGAAGCGCGGGTGAAGGAATTTGGCCTCAAAGAGATGTGGAAGTCGCCCAACGGCACCATCCGCAACATCCTGGGCGGTGTGGTGTTTCGTGAGCCGATATTGTGTCGGAATGTCCCCAGGCTCATTCCCGGCTGGACCCAGCCGATCATCATCGGCCGCCATGCCTATGGCGATCAGTACCGGGCCACCGATTTCGTGGTCCCGGGCAAGGGCAAGCTCACCATCCGCTGGCAAGGCGAGGACGGAGCCGAGATCGAACGGGAGGTGTTCGACTTTCCCGGCGGCGGTGTCGCCATGGCCATGTACAACCTTGACGCCTCGATCGAGGAATTCGCCAGGGCCAGCCTGCGCTACGGCCTGACGCGCAAATATCCGGTCTATCTGTCGACCAAGAACACCATCCTCAAGGCCTATGACGGGCGCTTCAAGGACATCGCCCAGCGCGTCTTCGAAGAGGAGTTCGCCGAGGACTATAAGCGCGAAGGCCTGGTCTATGAGCACCGCCTCATCGACGACATGGTCGCCTCGGCGCTGAAATGGTCTGGCGGTTTTGTCTGGGCGTGCAAGAACTATGACGGCGATGTCCAATCCGACCAGGTCGCCCAAGGGTTCGGGTCGCTTGGCCTGATGACCTCGGTCCTGATGACCCCAGACGGCAAGGTGGTCGAGGCCGAAGCCGCCCATGGCACCGTCACCCGTCACTTCCGCCAGCATCAACGCGGCGAGAGCACCTCGACCAATTCCATCGCCTCGATCTTTGCCTGGACGCGCGGCCTCATCCATCGGGCCAAGCTCGACGGCAATGCCGAGCTCGATCGCTTCGCCCATACACTGGAAAAGGTCTGCGTCGACACCGTCGAAGCCGGATCGATGACCAAGGACCTCGCCTTGCTGGTCGGCGACTTCCAGGGCTGGCTGACGACCGAGGGCTTCCTCGACAAGGTGGCCGAGAACCTGGAGCGCGCGCTGGCGGCCTGAAGACGTCCGATCCTCGAACCGAAAAGACGACTATTTCGTCGGCGTCACTGAACGCTCTGGCGCCCCTGACCGCGCCAAATGGACCGAAGTCTGGTCGAACAATCGCTTTTCGGACGGCTCCAAGGTCGGCTGATAGAGGAGCCAGCCCGTTTCGAGCACAAAACGCACAAAATAGGTTTCACCCGCCTCGACCTCGAGCTGCATGTCGCTACGCCTTTCAGCGTGCACATTGAACGTATGCAGTCCTGGATCGACAGCGACGACAAAATAGGTCCCGATTCCCAGGTCGCCGAGCTGCGCTACGCCCTCTCGCACGGCGTAGGTGTTCGCTGAGCCCGGATAGTCGCGCTTCCGATAGAATACGATCAGCGCCTTTCCCGGGGGCGGATCGCCGACATCGATGGGTTGGGCGGCCGGCGCGGCCCGCGCGTCAAACGCAAGCGTCGTTCCGGCCAGCACAAGAAGAGTGCGGCGGGACAGCATCTCGAACACGGTGTCGCGGCGACTCGTTTCTCAGGCCCCCGGCCGGGGCGCGATCGAGGGCCTTTCCTTCAGTTTCGCGGACAAGGCATCGAAATCGATTTT
>DATBOH010000275.1:0-6185 GCA_036553915.1 Caulobacteraceae bacterium
AACTCTGGACCGGCGCCTCCCGCCAGTCGGTAGCTGTGGCGGCGTAGAGGGCGATGATGTCGAGCAGCTTCTGACCCTTGGCGTCGACGCTGTCGAGTCGGGCGCTGTCGACCTTGCGTTGCGCCTCGACCACGCCCTGGAACGGGCCGCCGCCCAGCCGATAGGCCAGGCGGGCGTCGCGGAGGGACGCCTCGGCGATGGCCTCGGCCGCGCCAGCGGCGACGATCCGGTCATCGTCATGGGCCAGGGCGCTCAGCACATCGGCGACCTGGGTGAAGGCGGTGAGCACGGTCTGGCGGTATTGGGCCAGCGAAGCGCGGGCCTGCGCCTCGGCCGCCCGCTTGTCGGCGCGCAACTGGCCGCCGTTGAAGATCGGCAGGGTTACGGTAGGTCCGATGTTCCAGCCCGTGGCGTTGTAGCTGAACAGCTTTTCGGGCGAGAGAGCGGTCTGGGCGAATCCCGCCGACAGTTTGACATCCGGGTAGAGCGCCGCGGTGGCGACGCCGATGCGGGCGGTGTCGGCGTGCAGATCGGCCTCGGCAGCGAGGATATCGGGGCGATTGCGCACCAGGATCGACGGCATTTCGACGGGGATCTGGGCCGGCGGTGTGAACTCGGCGACGGAGAAATCGGGCGCGGTCCAGGCCGCCGGCGGCTTGCCGACAAGAAGGGCGAGGTTGTGCCTGGCCTGACTGAGTTGCTGGGCGAGAGGCGGGAGCAGGGCCTGGTCGGCGGCGATCTGAGCGCTGGGGCCGGTGGAGGTCGAACGCGCCTCGCCGCCGGCCGCCTCGGCCTTGCGGACCAGCGCCAGGTTCTGGCGGTCATCGGCGATGATCGCCTCGACGGCTTCAGTCTGGGCGCGGATGGCGGCGACACGCACGGCGGCCATGGCGACATTGCCCGTCAGCGTCAGATAGGCGGCGTTGGCCCGCTGGGTCTGGGCCGCCTCGACCGCCTGGGCGGTCTCAAGTTTGCGCCGCTGGCCGCCGAAGAGGTCGAAGTCATAGGAGGCCATGGCTCCGATGGTGAAAAGGTTGATCGTCGGGTTGTGGAGGTTCGAAAGGCCGGGAAAGCTCGAGAGGCCGAAGGCTTGGAGATTGATCCGCTCGCGTTCGGCGCCGGCGTTGGCGTCGATGCGAGGGGCCATGCCGCCGTGGACGCTGGCCGCCTGCTCCCGGGCCTTGTCGAGATTGGCGATGGCGACGGCCACGGTCTGATTGCCGGCCAGGGCTTCGTCCATCACCGCGTCGAGGCGGGTCGAGCCGAGCCCTCGCCACCAGGCGCCGGCCACCCGCCGGTCCGGCGTCAGCACGGCATTGGCGGGCGTCCGATCTCCGGCCATGGCGTAGCCGGCCACTGGCGGCGGGGCCGGCGCGTGAAAGTTCGGTCCGACCGTCGTGCAGGCGCAAAGGCTGAGCGCCAGGGCCGGGACGATCCAGCTATTCAGCGAAGGCATGGCCGGTCTCCGGGGCGAATCTGGGGGTGCGCATCATCAACAGCAGCGGCAGGCAGGCCAGGGTGATGAAGATCATCAGCTTGAAATCGTCGAGATAGGCGATCATCGCCGCCTGGCGGGTGATTTCGCCGTTCAGGGCTTCGAGGCCTCCAGGAGCGGTCAGGCGCGAGCCAAGGGCGGCGGCGGCGACCGGATTGGCTGGGCCGATATGGGCCGCCAGACCGGAATGGGCGATGGCGGTGTTGTTGGTCCACAGCGCTTCCATGATCGAAATGCCAACGCTGGAGCCGAGGCTGCGCACCAGGGTGTAGACCGCCGTCGCCTCGGCTCTGAGACTGGCCGGCAGGGTGGTGAAGGCAAGCGCCGACAGCGGCACGAAGATCAGGCCTACCCCGACGCCTTGGATAACCCCAGAGACGATGACCGGCGTCACCGTCATCGACAGATCGAAATGGGTCATTTGCCAGAGGGCCACGACCGACAATGACAGGCCGGTGAACAGGATGAGGCGCGTGTCGACGCGGCCGATCATCCGCCCGACGACGAACATCGCCGCGAAAGAGCCAAGGCCGCGCGGCATGGTCGCCAGGCCGCTCTCCAGCGCCGTGTAGCCCATGAACTGCTGCAGCATCACCGGCAGCAAGGCCATGACCGAAAACAGCAGCACGCCGATGAAGAATCCGAAGATGGTGCAGGAGACGAAATTGCGGTCGCGGGCCAGAGCGCGGTCGAAGAATGGCTGGCGCGCTGTCAACGTCTGGACCAGGAAGACATAGAAGCTCGCCGCCCCGATGGCGACATAGGCCCAGATCTCCGGCGAGGTGAACCAGTCCTGGCTGGGACCCCGGTCGAGAATGAGCTGGAACGACGCCACCGACAGGGCGACCGAGCCAAATCCCAAAAAGTCGAACGGCTTGGCCCTGCCGCCGCCTTCGCGCGACATGAACAGCAGTACGCCCGCCAGGGCCAGGGCCCCGATCGGCAGGTTGATGTAGAACACCCACCGCCAGGTGAAGCTGTCGGTCAGCCAACCGCCGAGCGCCGGCCCGAAGATCGGGCCCAACAAGGCCCCCGCCCCCCATAACGCCATCACCTGGCCGATCTTCGAGGGCGGATAGAGATCGAGGATCACCGCTTGGCTGAGCGGCACCAGCGAGGCGCCACACAGGCCCTGGAGGAGTCTGAAGATGACGAGCTCGCCGAGGCTGGTGGAAATGCCGCACAGCATTGAGGCGACGGTGAAGCCGGCGATCGACAGGGCGAACATCAGTTTGCGACCCAGGCGCATCGACAGCCAGCCGGAGAGCGGCGTCATGATCGCCGTGGCGATCAGATAGGAGGTCAGGACCCAGGCAATCTGGTCCGGCGAGGCCCCGACGCTGCCCTGGATATGCGGCAGGGCGACATTGGCGATGGTGGTGTCGAGCGAATTCATCACCGTCGCCATCATCAGCGAAACGGTGATCGGCAGACGATTGGCGATGTCGGACGCGGCCGTCATGCGCGGATCAGCGGCGCTTGGCCTCCGCGCGGCCCGAGCGCACGTCGACCGTCACCTTGGCCGACAGGCCGGCGCGGCCGGCGGTCTCCGGCGGCGGGGAGTCGAAGGCGATGCGCACCGGCAGCCGTTGCGCCACCTTGACCCAGTTGCCGGTGGCGTTCTGGGCCGGCAGGGCGGAAAACGCCGATCCCGAGCCGGGGCTGAAGCTGGCTACATGCGCGGCCAGCTTGCGGCCGCCGAGCGCATCGACCTCGATCTCCGCCGGCTGGCCGACGCGCATGTAGCGCAGCTGGTTTTCCTTGAAGTTGGCGTCCACCCACGGCGCGCCCGAGAGCAGGAAGAACAGGGTCTGGGCAGCGTTCACATAGGCGCCGACCTGAAGCTGGTCGACGCGGGTGACGACACCATCCACGGGCGCATAGACGACGGTGTGGGCGAGACCGACGGCGGTCGAGCGGCCGGCCGCCTTGGCCTGCATCACCGCCGGAAAGGCGTCGGGGTTGCCGGCCCCGGCCCCGAGATTGGCCTGGGCGGCGGCGAGTTGCTGGCGCGCGATCGACACCTGCGAGAGCGCCAGGTCGGCGGTATGCTGGGCGTCGGCGGCCTGTTGGGCCGAAACCACGCCGGCCGCCAGCAGGGCCTTCTGCCGGGCCGCCTCGCGGGTCGCGAAAGCCTGGGTCTTCTGCGCCTGGGCAAGCTGCAGCCGGGCATTGTCGAGAGCGGCGCGCAAGGACACCACCTGCAGGCGGGCGGTGGCGACAGCGGCCTCGGACTTGGCCTGGGCCGCCTGCTCATCGGCTGGATCGAGCCTGAACAGCACCTGGCCGGCGCGCACGTGCTGGTTCTCTCTGACGTCGACCTCGATCACCCGCCCCGCGATGGCGGCGCTGATCGGCGCCTTGGCGACATCGACATAGGCGTCGTCGGTGCTCTCGAATCTGCCGCCGGTAAGAACGAACCAGGCGACCACCAACACCACCACTAGGGGGCCGCCGATCATCAATGGCCACCGCCAGCGGGCCAGGAGCCCCGGGCGCGTCTCGGCGCCGACTGCTTCTTCGTCGATCGGGTTCACGCCAGGCGCGCACTTTCTGCTGGGAAGCGAGGACCGCCCCGTCTCCGGTTCGCCCGGACAACAGCCAGCCACGGAGCCTCGTTCCGGTTGCGGTTGATGTACGAATGCCCCTGGCCCAAGTCAAGTGTAAATGGTACCAGTGAGTTTCGTTTTGAGGTGACCCGATGCGCGTCAAGACCGACGCCAAGCGCCGCGCCATCCTGGCCGCGGCCGCCGAGGTGTTTCGCGACAACGGCTTCGCCGGGGCCAGCATGAGCGCTGTCGGCGAGCGCGCCGGCAGCTCAAAGGCGACCCTGTATCGCTACTTCCCCTCCAAGGCGGACCTGTTCGTGGCCCTGATGCTGGACGAGGTGATCGCCCAGGCGGAAAGCGTGTTCGAGACCCTCAGGCCCTCCGACGACCTGCGCCGGACGCTGGTGCGTTTCGGCGTCGGCCTGCTGGAGCTTAGCCTCTCGGAAGCCTCGCTCTCGGTGCGCCGCAACTCCATCGCCGAGGGGGCCAGGGCTGGGCTCGGTCAGCCACTCTACGAGCGCGGACCCCTGCGCTTGTGGTCGAAGATGGCCGCCTTTCTCGAGGCCGAAATGGCCGCCGGGCGCCTGCGCGCGGCCGATCCGTGGACCGTGGCCATGCACCTGCGCGGCATGCTCGAGGCCGATCTGGTCAATCGCGCCCTGATCGGCGCCGATGTCGACGCCGGCCGCAAGACCCTCAAGCTGCACGCGGTATCGGCGGTCGACGCTCTGCTGCGCGCCTACGGTCCAGCCGGACCGGTCGCCGGCACGTCCGCCAGCGCTACGCCGCCATCCACCGGCAGGGTGGCGCCGACCACATAGTCTCCGGCTGGCGAGGCCAGATACACGGCCGCCGCCGCCATGTCCTGTGGCCGGCCGATGCGGTGCATGGGAATGTGGCGTGCCACCGCCTCGCCATGGTCGCGGGCGGCCCGGTTCATGTCCGAGGCGAAGGCCCCCGGCGCGATCGCGGTCATGACGATATTGTCGGCGATCAGCCGCGCCGCCATGCGTCTGGTCAGATAGATCAGGCCGGCTTTGGAGGCGTGATACGAATAGGTCTCCAGTGGATTGAGCCGAATGCCGTCGATCGAGGCGATGTTGATCACCTTGGCGGGACGCTCGGCGCTGGCCCCCGCCTTCAGCGCCGCATGCAGGGCCTGGGTCAGGAAGAACGGCGACTTCAGGTTCAGGTCCAGCACCTTGTCCCAGCCGCTTTCCGGAAAGGTCTCGAAATCAGCTCCCCAGGCCGCGCCGGCATTGTTGACCAGGATGTCGAGATGCGGCTCCAGGCCGGCAATCCGTTCGGCCATCGCCTGGCAGCCGGCCACGGTGGACAGATCCTGCGGCAGGGAGAAGCAGGGACCGAGCGCCGACATCTCAGCGGCGGCGGCGTCGCACTGGGCCGACTTGCGGGCGCTGATGTAGACCTTGGCGCCCTGCTCCAGAAAACCCTCGGCGATCATCCGCCCGATGCCGCGCGATCCGCCGGTGACCAGGGCGACGCGGCCCTGGAGGCTGAAGAGGTCTTTCATCATCGGGGAGGATCCTTGTCTGGCCAACGCGGCCGGCTGTGGTGAGCCCGCGCCGACGTTCGCGTCAAGTCAGCAACGGCGGCAGGCGCTTCGACGTCCAAGGGGTGGCCTGTTCATAGGCGTGGGCCAGTTCCAGGCAGTCCCGTTCATGCCCGATCGGGGCGATGATCTGAAGGCCCATCGGCAGGCCCTCCACTCCGAACCCGGCCGGTACGGCCAGCGACGGGCAGCCTGACAGGCTGACAAGGCACGCCCCCCTCATCCATTCGTGATAGGTGCGCATCGCCTGGCCGGCGATCTGGCGCGGCCACCGCTCGGCAATGGCGAACGGAAACACCTGGGCGGTCGGCGCGATCAGATAGTCGTACCGCTCAAAGAGGCGGCGGAAGGCGTTGAACCAGGCCGTTCGTGTGACCGAGGCATGGGTGATGTCGAAGGCCGAAAGTCCCCGGCCGCCCTCGACCTCCCAGATGGCTTCGGGCTTCATCAGCGCCCGCCTCGCCGGATCGTCATAGAAGGCGGCCAGGCCACCCCCTTCCTGCCACCAGCGCAGCCGGATGAACGCTTGCCACGCCGGCTCCGGCGGCTGATCCGGGGCCGCCTCCTC
>DATBOH010000003.1:0-3482 GCA_036553915.1 Caulobacteraceae bacterium
CCCTGGCAGACCGAGACCTTGGCGCCTGGAACCTGGGCCGGGGCCACGCCGCGTATCTGCCGCACGCTCTCCTGCAGGGCGTACATGCCGTACATGCCCGAGTGCATATAGGAGAGGCCGCCGCCGTTGGTGTTCATCGGCAGCATGCCGCCCGGCGCGGTGTTCCGTTCACGGACGAAGGCGGCCGCTTCACCCGGCTTGCAGAAGCCGAGGTCCTCCAGCCCATAGAGCGGCAGGTGGGCGAAGGCGTCGTAGATCATCAGATGATCGACCTCGGCGTGGGTGATGCCGGCCTCGGCGAAGGCCGTCCGAGCCGAGATGCGGAAGGCCCGTGAGCTGGTGAAGTCGGCCATCTGCGAGACCATCGGCGTCTCGACGCTCTCGCCGGTTCCGAGCACATAGACCGGTGGCCGGGGAAAGTCGGCGGCGCGGTCGGCCGCGGTCAGGATCAGCGCTCCGCCGCCATCGGTGACCAGACAGCACATCAGCTTGGTGAACGGCCAGGCGATCATCTCCGAGGCCAGCACGTCCGCGATGGTGATCGGGTCGCGGTAGCTGGCCCTGGGGTTCAGGCCGGCCCATTGCCGCTGCACCACCGCGACCTCGGCGAGGTCGGCGCGCGTCAGGCCATAGGTCTTGAGGTAGCGGAGCACCGGAATAGTGAACAGCGTCGGCGGTCCGGTGGGCCCGAACGGGGCCTCGAACTGGCCCTGCAGGCTGGACCCTCCCGTGCCGCGACCGCCAGCCCCGACACGCGAGCGACCGCTTTCGCCGTGGGTGATGAGCACTGTGCGGCAGAGACCGGCAGCGATCGCCGCCGCCGCGTGGCGCACATGCAGCATGAAGGAGCAGCCGCCGACCGCGGTGCCGTCGACCCAGGTTGGGACGATGCCGAGGTAGTGGGCGATGCTCACCGGACTCTCGCCGGCCGTCGCCACACCGTCGATGTCGGAAGGCTTGAGCCCGGCGTCGGCCAGGGCATTGAGAGCGGCATCGGCGTGCAGGCCGATGACCGACATGTCGGGGATCTTGCCGAGCCGCGTGGTTTCGGCCGCCCCGACGACCGCGACCGCGCCGGGCTTCACGCGCGCCTCGCCGGTCTAAACAGCGGCAGCGCCATTTCACCGAAGCGCGTGAAGACGACCTCCAGGGGCATGTCGAGCTCAAGGGCCTCCGGCGTCTGCGGACAATCGATAATGTTGGTCATCATCCGCGGCCCTTCCTCGAGGGCGACCACGGCGATGGAGTGCGGATCGGGCCCCATGTCTCGGCGCGGCCGATGGTTGATGACATAGCTCCATAGGATTCCGCGGCCGCTGGCGGCGAACACCTCGACATGGCGCGAAGCGCAGGCCGGACAGAACGGCCGAGGCGGGAAATACACCGCCTTGCAGGCGCAGCAGCGCTGCAGGCGCAGCTCGCCGGCCAGGCAGCCATCCCAGAAATGCGCCGTTTCCGGCGTCGGCGTCGGCAAGAGGCGGTCCATGGTCGCTCTGGAGGTGGGCGGGGAACGGCGATATTGCGGCCTATTCCGGGGCGTAAGGCAAGGGCTGGGGCGATGGTGGACTGGTGGCGCGGCGCGACCCTGTATCAAATCTATCCCTTGAGCTTCTGCGACAGCGACGGCGATGGCCGCGGCGACCTGGCCGGCGTCACCAGCCGTCTCGACTACATCGCCAGCCTCGGCGTCGACGGCATCTGGCTGTCGCCGTTCTTCGCCTCGCCGATGAAGGACTTCGGCTATGACGTCTCCGACTACACCGCCGTCGACCCGAGCTTCGGGACCCTGGCCGATTTCGACGTGTTGCTGGCCCGCGCCCACGCCCTGGGGCTGAAGGTCATCATCGACCAGGTGTGGTCGCACACCTCCGACCGCCACGCCTGGTTCGACGCCAGCGCCGCTTCCGCGACCAACGACAAGGCCGGCTGGTATGTGTGGGCCGACGCCAAGGCCGACGGGTCGCCACCCAACAACTGGCAGGCGGCGTTCGGCGGTCCGTCGTGGACCTGGAGCCCGCGCCGGCGCCAATACTACTTCCACAACTTCCTGGCCGAGCAGCCGGACCTCAACTATTGGGCCCCGCCGGTGCAGGAGGCGATCCTCGGGGTGGCCCGCTTCTGGCTCGACCGCGGCGTCGACGGATTTCGCCTCGACGTCGTCAACTACCTGTTCCACGACCCAAGCCTGGCTGACAATCCAGTCAACCCCGAGCGGACTGCGGCCACCTCGCCCAGTCGCATGCAGACCCACCGGCACGACCGCAACCGCCCGCAGACCCTGGAGTTCCTGGCCAAGGTTCGGGCCCTGGTCGACGAGCGTCCCGGCCGCATGACGGTCGGCGAAGTGGTCGACGATCCGGCTCTGCCGCGCCAAATTGAATATGTCGCCGGCCCCAGGCGCCTGCACACCGCCTACAGTTTTCATTTTCTGGCGGCGCGTCAGGCCTCGCCAGACCTGTTCCGCGCCGCCATCGCGGCCTGGGAAGCGACCGATGGCTGGCCTTCGTGGTCGCTTGGCAATCACGATGCGCCGAGGTTCGCGACCCGCCTGGCCGGCGACGATCCACGCCACGTCCGGGTGCTGATGGCGGCGTTGCTGTGCCTGCCGGGGACGGTCTTTCTCTATCAAGGCGAGGAGCTTGGCTTGCCGCAGGCCAAGGTGCCGTTCGAGCGTCTTGCCGATCCGTTCGCCATCGCCAGCTTCACCGGCGGAGCCGGGCGCGATGGGGCGCGCACCCCGATGCCGTGGACGAACGACGACCGCTCGGCCGGCTTCTCGTCGGCGACCGAGACCTGGCTGCCGCTTGATCCGCGTCACCGGGCCATGGCGGTGGCCGCCCAGGACGCCGACCCGGCCTCGATGTTGGCCTTTACACGCCGCGCCGTCGCCTTGCGCGCTTCCGAACCGGCGCTGCGCCTGGGCAAGGCCGAGGTGGCGGCGTCGGCCGACAACCTCCTGATCTTCGAACGCCGGCTGGCTGGCGAGCGACGCCTATGCGTCTTCGAGCTGGAAGGGCAGGAGACCCGCCTCGCCGCCGCCGGGGCCCTGGTGTTCCAGGTCCAAGGCGACGAACGCCTCGAGGCCGGCAAGCTGGTGCTGCCGCCATTTGGCGGGGCGGTGATCGCGTTGTGACGACGGCGGCCGACCTCGCCGACGCAGTCGCCGAGCGGCGGGGTTCGCGCCAGACCCTGGTGGTTGGCGTCACCGGCTCCGTGGCTGTCGGCAAGACCGTTCTGGCCGGGACGCTGGCCGCCGCCCTGGCGGAGCGCCGCCTGAGCGTCACGGTGGCCGCGACCGATGGCTTCCTGCGCTCTAACGCCGAGCTCAAGGCCGCCGGCCTGACCCTGCGCAAGGGCTTTCCGGAGACGTACGACCTGGCGGCGCTTGCCGTCGCCCTGGCGTCGGTCCGAACCGGGCCAACCCGCTTTCCGAACTATTCGCACCTGACCTATGACGTCGATCCGCAGGGTGGGGAGATCAT
>DATBOH010000029.1:0-1734 GCA_036553915.1 Caulobacteraceae bacterium
ATGGTGGTGTGGAACCTCAGCCGGAGTGTTTTCCTCGTGAATCGCTTCCTGATCCATTGGCTTCCTCTTAGTCGGCGCCAGCGGGTTTATGCTTGCGCCCCCAGTATTCAGAAGCGCGCGACGCTTCGTTCGCGCGAACCAACCGATCCCTGTTCCCCGAAGAATCGGCCGGTCAGCTAGGGAAGCTAGGTCCGGACCATGGCGCCGTCAATGTTCGCGGCCCAGAATGGTTCTGACAACTTGCCAGCGACTTGCCTTCGCGGCGGCTATTTCCGAAGCGCCAAGGGCCCGGCCGCGCGCCTCCGTTCCGCGGTCCGGCGTCAGCCGATCCGCACCCCCATGCCGCCATCCACCGGCAGGATCGCGCCGGTAATGAAGGCGGCCTCATCCGAGGCGAGGAAGAGCGCGGCGTTGGCGGTGTCCCAGGCCGTGCCCATCTTGCCGCGCAGAGGGACGCGGGCGTCGCGCTCGGCCCGCACCGCTTCGGTCGTGCGGCCGCTGGCCCCGGCGATTCCGGCCACCGCCATGGGTGTGTCCATCAGCCCCGGAGCCACGGCGTTGCAGCGAATGCCATGGCGGGCGTTGGACTGGGCGACACTGGTCGTCAGGCGGTTCACCCCGGCCTTGGAGACCTCATAGGCAAGCTGGTGGCCGCCAGCGACCGAGGCCAATGAGGAGATGTTGACGATCGCTCCGGATTTCTGCGCCCGCATCGGCGCGAGGGCCGCCTTGATCGTCCACAGCATGCCGGAGAGATTGACCGATAGAATGCGCTGCCATGCCTTTTCCTCCAGCGCGTGCGCCGGCCCGTCGCCGCCGCCGATGCCGGCGTTATTGACGAGGATATCGAGGCCGCCGAAGGCGTCGAGGCCGGCCTGAACGATCGCCGCGCAATCGACCGGATTGGCGATGTCGGCGGCGAAACTGGCGGCCTCGCCGCCTCCCCTATCGATCTCTTCGACCGTCGAAAGAGCCCGCGCCTCGACGCGGTCGACGCATAGAACGAGCGCCCCTTGGCGCGCGAAGGTGAGGGCTATGGCCCGGCCGTTGCCGATCGTTTCCCCTGGACTCTGGCCGGCTCCGACGACGATGACGCGCTTGCCGGCCAGGCGCATCTCACCAGGCCGCCAGGTCGGGATCGAGGCTCTGGCCAGCGTCGAGCTGGACGCCGAAGCTGTTCAGCATCATCGAAACCTGGGTGTACTGGCCGACGGTGAACACCAGGTCCATGCGCTGTTTGTCGTCGAAATCCGCGCCCAGGGCGGCCCAGGTCGCCTCAGTGATGAACTGGTCTTCGTGCAGCTCGTCACAGGCCTGGATGAGCGCCCGCTCGGCGGCGCTCCAGGTCGGCTCGCCGGGGCCGCGCTTGATCGCCTCGATCTCCGCGGCCGACAGGCCTTCCCGAAGCGCGATCGCCTTGTGCTGGGTGAACTCATAGCCCGACCGGCACAGAAAGCCGGTCCTCAGAATCACCAACTCTCGCTCGCGCGGCGGCAGGCTGTTGCGCTTTGACAGCACATAGTTTCCCCAGGCCAGGAACCGTTCGAGCGCCTTGGGCGCGTGCGCCATTGTGCGGAATATGTTCAGCGGCGGGCGGCCTTCGAACACCTTGAGCGCCTGGCGCTGGTCCTCGGTCAGGGAATCGAGATCGACTGGCGCGATGCGCGGGGCCTTCAGACGCATGGCGGCTATCCTCCTGGCACGGCCGGCGGCGCGATCGCATCGGCGAGGGTG
>DATBOH010000035.1:0-7542 GCA_036553915.1 Caulobacteraceae bacterium
TTTGTTGGTGGCGTCGAGGCCGACCTTGCCGCCCAGCCCGCTCCGTGGCGAGGCGAAATCGAGATAGTCGATCGGGGTGTTCTCGATCACGGTGAGGTCGCGGGCCGGGTCCATGCGCGTGGCGATGGCCCACATGACGTCCTTCCAGTCGCGGGCGTCTATGTCATCGTCGACGACGATCACCCACTTGGCGTACATGAACTGGCGCAGATACGACCAGACGCCGAGCATCACCCGCTTGGCGTGGCCGGGGTAGGCCTTGCGGATCGCCACGACGGCGATGCGATAACTGCAGCCCTCCGGCGGCAGCCAGAAATCGACGATCTCGGGAAACTGCGCCTGCAATAGCGGGATGAAAACTTCATTCAGCGCCTCGCCGAGCACGCTCGGTTCGTCCGGCGGCCGGCCGGTGTGGGTGGTCAGATAGATGGGGTCGCGACGCATGGTGATCGCCGTCACCTGGAAGACCGGAAACGGCTCGACGGCGTTGTAATAGCCGGTGTGGTCGCCATAGGGCCCCTCGTCGAGGCTTTCATCGAGGCGCACCTCGCCCTCGATGACAATTTCGGCCTGGGCCGGGACGAGCAAGGGTTGGGTCTTGGCCGGAACAAGCTCGACGCTCGATCCGCGCAACAGACCGGCGAACTGATATTCCGACAGGGTGTCGGGAACCGGCGTGACCGCCGCCAGGATGGTGGCCGGGTCGGTGCCGATGACCGCGCAGGCCGGCAGGGCGGCGGGCTTGCCGGCCGCCTTCCAGCGCCGGTAGTGCTGGGCCCCGCCGCGATGGGCCAGCCAGCGCATGATGGTGCGGTCGCGGCCGACCACCTGCATCCGGTAGACGCCGAGATTGTAGTCATCTTCGGCGGCCACGCCCGGTCCCTTGGTGACGACCAGAGGCCAGGTTATCAGCGGGGCCGGCTCGCCTGGCCAACAGGCCTGGACCGGCAGGCGCGCCAAATCGATGTCGGCGCCTTTCCAGACCACCTGCTGGCACGGCGCGCGGGTGACTGTCCGGGGGCGCATATCCAGCGCCGTCTTGGCCAGCGGCAGCATGTCGAAGGCGCCCTTGAGACTCTTGGGCGGGGTCGGCTGGCGCAGGAAGGCCAAGAGCTCGCCGACTTCGCGCAGGTCGCTGGCATTGGCCCGCCCCTTGCCCTCCAGCGTCACCGCCATGGCGACCCGCTTCACCGTGCCAAACAGATTGGCGAGGACCGGCATTTCGGAGGGCCGCCCGGCCGCGTCGACGGCGTTTTCGAACAGCACCGCCGGGCCGCCGCGCGCCAACAGTCGGGTGCAGATCTCGGTGATTTCCAGATGGGTCGAAACCGGCGTCGCCACCCTGACGAGTTCGCCAGCGCTTTCCAGGACGGCAATGAAATCGCGCAGGGACTTGAAGGCCATGGCCGAGCCTTTTGTCACGAGAGCGTCGGCGCGCCTAGAATGGGCGGATGATCCGGATTGACCTTGACGATCTGCCGCCGCGCCTGGGCCGCGCTCTGGCGGCGCTGACCGACACCGAGGAGGTGGTGCTGGTGCGAGGCGGCGCGGTGGTGGCGCGGCTCAGCGCCGAAGTCGCCGCGAAAGCCCCGGCCGCGCCGGTCGGCGAAGCCGAGATGGCCGAGGTCATGGAGCATTTCGGCTCGATCATCGAGGACGAATTCTAGAGTTGAGAACCGCTGCTTGGCGGTGTCAGCCCGGCAAGCCGCGCCGCCGGCGACGGGCCGCGAAACGGCCTGGCTCGACCAGGGCCGCCAAGCTGCGCGGCAGCGGCGAGGGCAGGCCTAAAGTCAGCGCGGCGACATGCTCGGCCAGCAGCGGCGCCAGGGTGAAGCCGCGCGAGCCGAGGCCGGTCAAAAAGGCCGCTCCATCGCTCAGGCCGGCGATCGGAAGGAAGTCCGGCGTCGTCGCCCGCACCCCGACCCGGGCAGCCAGGCGGCCAGGATCGATCCGCGCCGCCAAGGCGGGCAACGCTTTTGCCAGGGTGTCGAGGTTGCGGCGATGGTCGCCGTCGCGGACATCGAAGCTTGCGTCATCGCGGTCGTGGGTGGCCCCAAACACCAGGCCGCCGCGCCCCGGTGCGGCATAGCCGCCAAACAAAACCGTGCCTGGACCTGAAATCCCCGGCGCGATGCTGGCCTGGCCGCGCACCGGCTGCAGTGGCAGTTCGGGCGCGAAGCGCGCCGTCCCGACGCCGGCGGCGATGACCAGGTGGTCGACTTCCAGCAGCAATGCGCCCTCGGCCTCGAACAACCGCCAGACCTCGCCGGCCCGCTCCACGGCGGCGATTTCGGCCTGAAGATCTGGGGCCTGGAGCAGCAACGCCGGATCGACCGTCAGCGCCATCCGCATCAGCAGGCCAACGGCCGCCGGCTCGCCCAGCCGTTCGCTGGCCTCGTTTGCCGATAGGACGCGCAGGCAACCAGGCTCAAACAGATCCGAGCCGGCGATGGCGGCGAAGCGGCGGGGATCGTGGTCGGCGAGGGCGAGCTGAACGGCCCCGCGTTCGAGCACCGCCTCGGGTGGGCATGTGGCCACAGCCCTGGCGAAGGCCTGGGCGAACAGCGCCGCTGGGCCCGCCAGTCCGGCATCGAGACGCGGAGCGATGATCGCCGCCGGTCCCTCGGAGGCCGGCGACGCCGGCCCGCCGATCAGGACCGTCTCGGCGCCGGCTTCGGCGAAGGCGCGCTTGAGATGGCTGCCACCCACCCCAGATCCAAGGATGGCGATGCTTTGGCGGCGGGGTTCGGGATGAGCCCGGCCGGGCCAGGCGGCCTCGAGCCGATGGCGCTTGGTCCCGAAGCCCGGTTGGCGCGTGACCGCGAATCCGGCCTCGGTCAGCGCCGCGCGCACCGGTCCGGCGGCGCTGTAGCTGGCTAGCCTTGCTCCAGGGGCGCTGTGGGCGGCGATCGCGGTCATCACCGCTGGCGACCACATGGCCGGGTTGCGGGCCGGGGCGAAGCCGTCGAGGAACCAGGCGTCAGCGGCCCCGTTCCAGGCGGCCAGGGCTTCGGCGACATCCATCACCGCTACATCGAGACTGGCCCGCCAGCCGGGCAGATCGACCCGATGGAAACCACGCGCCCGACCAGGCCAGCGGTCCAGCAGCGCTTCGGCGGCCGGGCCGATCTCCGGCCAGGCGCTTAGCGCCCGCCGGGCCTCATCGACGGCCAGAGGCTCGGACTCGATGCTGAACAGGGAGAGGAACCCGGCGTCCGACCCATGCCGGCGCCAGAGGTTGAGCAGGGCGGCGATGGAAAGCCCGGTCCCGAAGCCGAGCTCGGCGACGACGAACCGGCGACGGCCATTCCAGCCCTCCGGCAGGCCGCAGCCCCGGAGGAAGACAGCTTGTTTTTCGGCCAGACCCCCGGCGCCGGAAAAATAGATATCGCCGAACTGGCGCGAGCGCGGCGCGCCCGAGGTCCAGTCAACGACGGCGTTTACAATCGGTGACAAAGAAAAAGGGCCGCCCCGGAGGACGGCCCTTCGTCAATTCTGAACTGTGCCGGAATTACTGGCCGGCGGCGTTCGTGGCCGCAGCGGACGCGTTGGAGGCGTCGGCCGTGGCGTTGGAAGCCGCGTTGCTGGCGTCCATGGCGGCGGTCGAAGCGGTGTTGGCGGCGTCGGAAGCCGCGGCGGCGGCGTTGTCAGCGGCCGGAGCGGCCGGCTTGCTGCAAGCGGCGATGGAAAGCGCGCCAACGGCGGCGCCGGCGACGAGCAACGAACGAACGAGAGTGGAGGTCATGTGGTCCCCTTGGGATGAGGTTGACGGCGTCGTCTGTGCTGACGCAACGGGGCCGGAATATGCCGAGTTCGCCAGCAAACGCAAGAGTAGAGTTCACGGAACTGTGAACCTGTCTGTGAATTTTCGCCAGATTCCGTGCGAATCCTGACGCTTCAACGGCGCGCCGCGGCGCTAAGACGCGCCACCATGGCGGGCGACAGATAGCCATCGGCGGTCAGGTGTTCGTGCTGCTGCCAGGCGCGCAATGCCTTGCGGACCCCAAAACCGATCATGCCGTCAATGGGGCCGGGGTCGAAGCCGAGCTTGGCGAGGGCGCTTTGCGCCGCCATGCGTTGGGTCAGGCTAAGCGCGACCTCGCGCGGCCAGGGCCTTGTCAGCGGGCCGCCGCCGGCGAATCGATCGGCCAACAGTCCCACGGCCAGGGCATAGGCGATGGAGTTGTTGTAGCTGCGGATGACGAAGTGATTGGGAAGCGCCAGGAAGGCCGGTCCGGCCGCCCCTGAGGGCAGCAGCAGCATCGCGTCGGCGGCCGCATCGGCGCTCGACCAACGGTCCTCGGACGCACGGCGCAGGCCCCGCTGCGCCCACCAGGCGAAAGGCTTGGCGACGCTTTCGGTGAGGCTGAAGTCGAAGCCGGCCGGCGGAATCACCTCGACGGCCCAGCCCTCGCCCCGTCGCCAGTTGTTCTTGGCGAGCAGATGCGCGGCGCTGGCCAGAGCGTCGGGCGCCGAGCCCCAGATATCCGGGCGGCCGGATCCGGAGGCGCTGACGCCGGTCTCCAGGTAGACGCTTGGCAGGATCTGGGTCTGGCCCATGGCCCCGGCCCAGGAGCCGCGCAGGCGCTCGCGGCTGACACCGCGCTCGGCGATCATCTTCAGCGCGGCGATCAGTTCGGCATTGGCCCAGGCGCGCCGCCGGCCCTGGGCGAGGGTCGCCAGGCAGCGCAGGACGTCCAGGTCGCCCTGGTGTGCGCCGAAGCCGGACTCCATCGCCCAGACGCCAATCAGGATGTCGCGCGGGACGCCCCAGTCGGCCTCAATGCGGCCCAGCAGCGGCGTTTGCGACCGCTTCGCACGGCCTTCGGCGATCCGAGCCGGGCTGATCGCGCCTTCCACATAGGCGCTGACCGGTCGCGAAAACTCCGGCTGGCCAGCGTCGAGAACGGCGACGCGAGGATCGGGCGAAAGCCCGGCAAACTCGCGGTCGAGGAGGGTGCGCGATAGGCCGGCCGCCTCCGCCTGGGCGTAGAACTGGCTGAGCCAATCGGCGAAATAGGGTTCGACCGCCTTGCCCAAGACAGATTGCGCTTCGGCCCCGCCAGCGAGGCCGGCGGCCGCCAGGACCAGAAAAACGCGGCGACTCAACATCGGAGATGAATCTATCGACCCCGCGCCGCCTTTCAATCGAAACCACCCGCCCGCAGCTCATGAGTGGGCGATTGGCGATCGAGATATTTGACTTCAATCCGCGCCCTCCCTATACGACCGCGCTTCCCGAACCGCCCCGGCCCATAAGACTCCCCATGAAAGTCCGCAGCTCGCTCAAGACGCTCAAGACCCGCCACCGCGACTGCAAGTTGGTGCGGCGCAAGGGACGGGTCTATGTGATCAACAAGACCAATCCGCGCTTCAAAGCCCGTCAGGGCTAGGCTCGCGGGCGCGCGCCATGGCCAAGGTTGTGGGGGTTGGCGGCGTCTTCATCAAGACCGATGATATCGCGGCCTGGAAAGACTGGTACGCGCGTGTGCTCGGTCTTGAGGTGGCGGCCTGGGGCGGCGCGGTGTTTCCGCATCCTTCCATCGGCAAGAGCTTGATCTCGGTGTTTCCGGGCGACAGCGACTATTTCGCGCCCTCGCCGCACGCTCTGATGGTCAATCTGATCGTCGACGACCTCGACGGCGTGCTGGCCCGGGCGGCCGCGGCCGGCGTGAGCCCGCTCTCGCGCGAAGACGGCGAACAGGGCCGATTCGCCCATCTCGTCGATCCGGCCGGCGTCAAGGTCGAGCTTTGGCAGCCGCCCGCCTGAGCGGCGCTCGCGTGGCCGCTACCGGCGGCGCCGATTCGGTGAAAGCCAGGGCGGCGGCCAGCCCGATCAGTCCGGCGCCGACCAGATAATAGGCTGGCATCAGCGGATCGCCGGTCGCGTGGATCAGCCAGGCGACGATCGGCTGGGTCGAACCGCCAAGCGCCGCGACGGCCACGGCGTATAGGGTTCCAACGCCGGCGCTGCGCAGACCGCGATGCATGGATTCCGTCAGCCCGACCAGAATCGCCGCGGCCGAGAACGATCCCACGAGGACCAGCGACCCCAGGGCGACGAGCAGGGTCGTCTCGTCGCGATTGCGGACGATCAGAGTGAAAGCTGGAAGGATCATCAGCAGCGAGACTACGCGGGGCCAGACTATCAGCGGCTTGCGCCCGTATCGGTCGCATAGCACCGCGCCGCCCAGCGTGCCGGCAATTGCGCACAGACCGATCACGATCGGGGTCCAGAAGGCGGTCCTTGCCGGGATTTTCAGGGTCGTGAGGGCATAGGTGGTCATGAACGACATGACATAGGTGCCGATGGTCGCGGCGGCGATCAGCCCCAGCCCGACCATCAGGATGGGCGCATGGGCCTTGAGGCTGGTGTCGGCGGGGTGGGCGGCGGTCTCCGGCTCTTGCTGGTGAATGGTCTCCGGCAAGGTGCGGCGCAGCCAGTAGCCGAAGGGCAGGATGAGACCGCCGAGCAGGAACGCCAGGCGCCAGCCCCAGGTCCGCAAGCTGGCTTCGCCGGCGAAGTTGGCGACGGTGACGCCCACCAGGCCGCCGGCGATCGAGGCCACCGCCTGGCTGACGAATTGCCAGGAGGTATAGAGTCCGCGCTTTCCCGGCGGGGCGGCTTCGACCAGAAACGCCGTGCTGGGGCCGACTTCGCCGCCGAGCGCGAACCCCTGCAGCAGGCGCCAGGCCAGCGCCATCACTGGCGCGAGGACGCCGATCTGGGCGTAGGTCGGGGTCAGCGCCAGGCCGACGACGGCGAGCCCCATCATCATCATGGTCAGCAGCATGGCCGGCTTGCGGCCGATCCGGTCGCCATAGCGCCCGATCACCAGCGCGCCGACCGGCCGAAGCAGGAACCCGGAGCCGAAGGTCGCCAGCGACAGGATCAGGCTGACGAAGGCGACCTTGCTGGGAAAGAAGGCCTGGCCGATCTGAACGGCAAAAAAGGCATAGGTGGTGAAATCGTAGAACTCGAGGCCATTGCCGACCACGGCGGCGGCGACATGGCGTTTGCGTACAGGCGCACGCCCGCCAGCGGCCGCTGGCGTCTCGATGACGAGGCTGGCCAGGATATGTTCCCCCCAGCCGGACCGAAAGGCCCGGCTAAACGGAGGGTTAGCTCAGCGCCAACGGTTTGCCAATCGTCAGCTCGTAAGCCCCTTGAGCGCCTGGCGGACGGCGTGCAGCGACTGGCCGGCCACCATGCCCTTCCAATCGTCGGCGTCGCCGTAGAAGGCGGCCCGCACCTGGGCCTTGATCGCCTTGCCCTCCGGCGACAGCGGATCGCCGTGGGCGTGCAGCCAGGCGTCCGCGCGGACCGCGTCGAGGGTCTCATTCAGCGACTGGACCCCGACCTCCAGGGCCATGCCGGTGACATCGGCGTGGGCGATCAGGCCCGGCGCGGCCGCCAGCCCGTCGCCCTTGATATCGGCCGAGGTCGAACTGCCGGCCGCTGGACAGGTGATCGCTCCGCCATACCATTCTCGGGCGCGGCCGTAGCCGGGACTGGGCGGCGCATCGGTGACGATCTGCTCG
>DATBOH010000072.1:0-1757 GCA_036553915.1 Caulobacteraceae bacterium
ACCACCTTCAGCGACCGCTCGTCGGGCAGGCGCCAAATGACCTCCGCCGAAGGGGTCAACACCTCGTGGCGGGCAAGTTCGCCGGCCTTGAAACGGTTGTAGTCGCCTCGCTCGGGCAGGCGGCCGCGCTGGCGCAGTCGATCGAGAAGTTCCCCATGGCCCGGTCCGTCGGCCAGCCACGCCGGCTCGATGTCCCACAGGCGGGCGAAGGCGGCGTTGTGGAAGGTGAGCCGCCGATCGGCGCCGAACACCGCGATGGCGTCGGCGATCTGGCTCAGCATCGCCTCCTGGGCGCTTTCCAGGCCGCCCAGTTTCTCGGCCGCCGTCTCGGCTTCAGTGACGTCGTCCGACCAGACCCCGACTCCACCCCCGGCCATCGGCAAGGCGCGGAAACGCAGCGCCCGTCGGACGCCGGCCAGTCTCACCCAGCGCAGAGCGGCGCGCGCCTCTCCCGCCGCCACCGCCTCGCGAGCGATCCGATCGGCCTCGCCGTCCAGGGAAAGCCCCCTCGCCTTGGCGATGTCGAGGGTTTCGGCCCCCACGCCCGTCAGCCAGGCTCGGTTGGCCCAGATCGGCGCACCCGCGGTGTCGGCAATCCAGGCCGGTTCCGGCCGGCCGTCCACGAAGGCCGCGAACCGCTCGGCGGTGGCGGCCGGCGCAGCGGTCGGTTCCATTCTCGAAATTCGCAGCAGGGCCACGCCGCCGGCCGTGCGGCCCTCGACGCGCAGCGCCTCGCCGTGAATTTCGACGGCGAACGCCACGCCCCGGGCACGCAATGCCTGCAGCCGCTCGGCGTTCAGAGGGGCAAGAGCGGCCACGCGCTCGACCAGGGAAGCAGGGTCGGCGGCGCCAAGCGCCGCGGCGAAGCCGGCGAAGCTCTCCTCTCCGGCGATGAGGGTGATGCGATCGCCATCTATTTCCAGAAAGCAGCTGGCGAACGCGGCGAGGCTCGTCTCCACCGCCGCCGCCTTCCGGACGCGCCGCCGGCCGACCAGCGTTTTCAGCAGCGGATTCATCCCCATCGCACCCGAATCAATCGCCACATGAACCTAACAGCGGCGCCGCTTCACAAGCCAAGCCGAAGCGTGTCATGCTCCTCTCAAATCGGGGGGATAGCACGCGATGGATTCGCATCTTTTGACGGCGCTCGTCAGCCTGCTGGCGCTGCTGCTCTATTTCTACATGAGCGTGCGGGTTGGACGGGCGCGGGGCAAGTTCGATATCGCGGCCCCGGCGACCAGCGGCCATCCCGATTTCGATCGCGCCTTTCGCATCCATGCCAACACCCTTGAGTGGCTGCCGCTGTTCCTGGTCTCCCTGTGGCTGTTCTCGATCTATTGGAACGACATGGTGGCGGCGGGGGTCGGGGTGGTCTGGATCATCGGCCGCGTGCTCTATCTGGCCGGCTATTCCAAGGCCGCCAGCGCGCGCAGCCAGGGCTTCGGCATCCAGGCCTTGGCCACCGGGGTGCTGCTGTTCGGGGCGCTGGGCAAGGTTGTCTGGCTGCTGGTCACAACCGGCCTGCATTAGTCCCTTTACGATGACCGCCGATGCGTGACACCTTCGCCCTTCGCGAGGGAATTCGGCGCGGCTCGATCGCGCCGCACAAGGACGCAAGACCATGAAACTTCACATCGTCGGCCTCGTCGCCGCCATCGGCCTGGCCGTCAGCGCCTGCGAGACGGCGACTCCCTACCAGGCCCTGCAGCCGGGCACGGCGGCCTCGGGCGGGTTCACTGACCAGCGGATCGACCAGA
>DATBOH010000089.1:0-5575 GCA_036553915.1 Caulobacteraceae bacterium
CATATTGATCTCATCAAAGGGCTCTATGCCCTGTGCCCCTACATCGCGGGAGCGTGGCCGCAGGACCGCTATCCCTCATCGCGTGAGAACAATGGCCTGTTGCTGGACCTGCACAGCAATCGCGGGGCCATGGCCTATGGAATCGAAGCCTTCGATGCCCGCGATCCGCTCGCCTGGCCCGGGTTCGCCAGCGCCCAGGACGTCGCCGGCCTGCCCCCGACAGTCATCAGCGTCAATGAGTGCGATCCTCTGCGTGACGAAGGCGTCGCCTTCTATCGCCTGCTGCTGACGGCCGGAGTGGCGGCGCGTTGCCGGCAGGTCATGGGGACTATCCACGGTACGGAGATCTTCGCCATCGCCTGCCCGGACATCAGTCGCGACACCGCTCGCGACCTGGCCGCCTTCGCCAAGGCATAGCGGCATTGGACAGGCCGCCGCTCACCTATCGCACCAAGCTGTTTTACGGCCTTGGCACCCTCGCCTTCGGGATCAAGGACAACGGGTTCTCATATCTGTTGTTGCCGTTCTACAACCAGGTGGTGGGCCTGGCCGCGCCGCTTGTTGGCCTGGCGATCCTCATCGCCATGCTGTTCGACGCCCTGATCGATCCGATCATCGGCCAGGTCAGCGACAACTGGCGTTCGCGGTGGGGCCGAAGGCATCCGTTCATGTACGCCGCCGCCCTGCCCGTGGCGCTGTCATACCTGCTGCTGTGGAATCCGCCGCACGCCCCGGGCGGGGTGATCTTCGTCTATCTGATCGTTGTCTCGATTCTCATTCGCAGTTTCATCAGCGTCTATGAGGTGCCGAGCTCGGCCTTGGCCGCCGAGCTGAGCCGGGGCTACGACGAACGCACGGTGCTGCTCAGCTATCGCTATTTCTTTGGCTGGATCGGCGGTCTGTTCGTTTACATCGTCGCCTTCAAGTTCCTGCTGGTCGCGGACGCCCATCATGCGGTCGGGCAGACCAACCCGGTCGGCTACGCTCGCTATGGCTTGATGGCGGCAGTGCTGATGTGCGTCGCCATCCTGATCTCGGCGGCCGGCACCCACGACCGTATCCCGACCCTGATCAGACCGCCGGCCCGGCGCATGACCATCGCCGCGATGGCCCGGGAGATGATGGCCGCCTGGTCACACCGATCGTTCCTGTTCCTGATGCTCTCGGGGGTTGCGACCTCCATGGCCAGCGGCTTGGCGGCGTCGATCAACTTCTACTTCGCCACCTATTTCTGGGGCTTCACCTCGGCGCAGATCTCCGGGCTGGCGCTAGGCGTCGTCGCCTCGGCCTTCATCGCCCTCTCGGCCGCGCCCCTCATCTCGCGCAGGTTCGGAAAGCGCGCCTCGGCGATCGCCGCCATCGTCTCGGCCGTGACCGTCGGCGTGACTCCGATGCTGCTAAGGGTCGCCCACATGATGCCCGCCAACCACACTCTGGCGGTATTCCTGATCGTTCTCGCCCAATCGGTAGTCTCGGTTGCGCTGACCATCGTCGGCTCGACTCTGGTCTCGGCGATGATCGCCGACGTGGTCGAGGAAGGCGAACTCAGGACCGGGCGGCGTTCGGAAGGTGTGTATTTCGCCGCCTCTACGATGATCAGCAAGGCGGTCTCCGGCCTTGGCATCTTCGCCGCCAGCGCCGTGCTTGGCTTTATCGAATTTCCGATCGGCGTGCGGCCCGACCTCGTGCCGACCGCTGTTCTCGACCGCCTCGCACTCACCTACGCGCCGCTGTCGATCGGCCTCAACGCCGTCGGCATCGCCTTGATGCTCGGCTATCGCATCACGCGAAAGACCCACGCCGATACTTTGGAGCGACTGGCCGCCCGGGCCGCGGCGGCGGAATAGGCGGCGCAAGGGGTCAGGCGTCAGGCGTTTCCAAGCGCTTGAGCCGGCGGCGGGCGGCGATCAGGCCGCGCAAGGCGAAGCCGATCATCCCGATCCCGACAATCACCATCAGCCAGGTTGCCGGCTCAGGCAGCCACGCCGCGGCCTTTTTCCCGGGCGGCGCGGCGTGCATGGCGTCGGCCGGAAGCAGCGGCAACGGCGCCAAGGCGCCGTTGTCCGGTCCGTCGAGATTGTCCGCGCCCGGCTCTCCCCCATGGCCGCCGATCACGCCGACGGAGGTGAAAGGATTGCCGCCCACCTCGCCGGCTTGCCAGCCCTCGCCGTTGCTGGGGGCGAGGGTGGTGACGCCGTGCGACGTTGCCGGAGCGGGTCGCGGGGCCGCCGCCGCCGCGACAGGCGACAGCAACAGCATCCAACCGATCGCCGATACGCAAAGGGCCTTCAGCCGCGGGGCGAGATTCGGGCGCATCGTGGCGCAAATTTAGCACAACGGCGGCGGCGCTGTCTTATCAGCGCGCACCGGGTGTGAACTCGGCCACCAGGTCAAGGAGTCCCGACGGGAAAGTCTGGCGGACAAAGGTGACGCCGGCCGCGCCGCGCCAAGTCCAACGCCGGACCGCCAGGCAGGCGCGGCTATGCTCGACTCCCAGCGTCGCCGCCGTCCTTCGATCAGGATTGACCGCCGAAATCTCGTGGCGGGCCTCGCTCCAGGCGACATGCGCCAGGAGCCACGCGCCCGGCGGGACTTCGGCGAACGATTCCGCTTCGGCCTGGGGGGCGGCGGCGAGGTCGATCACTCTTTCCTCCAGACCGAAAGGCTCCTTGTCGGCCAAGTGTACGCCGCGCACGGAGAGCAACGGTCCGATCGGATTTAGTCGCTCGAGGTCGACGACCGACGCTCCCCCACCGTCCATGCGGCTGAGCAGGCGCCAGTCGTAGTCCTGGCCGCGCCCCTCGATGGCGGCGCGGATGTCCGGGATGTGCAACACCGCCGAGGCCGCGTGCGGCCTGGAGACGAAGGATCCCGCTCGGCGGCGGCGCTCGACCAAACCTTGTGAAACCAGGACATGCACCGCGCGGCTGGCAGTGGCGCGAGCGCATCCGTAGCGCCGCATCAATTCGTGCTCGAAAGGCAGGCGATGACCGGGCGGCCAGGCCCCGGAGGCGATCTCGCCAGCCAGGTCGGCGACGATCCGCCGATGCAGCGACGGAGAGGTCACGCGGCTAGCAGCCGGACGAGGGCTTTTCGATAGGCGGTCGCGATTTCGTCGCGGTGGTGGTGGACTCCGGCGCTCACCACCTTGACGCCGTCTCGCCAGACCCCGTCGATGGCTGAGGTCCCGGCGCCGAACACGAAAGCGTCGAGAAGCGCGTCGCCGGATCGGGCCGCCAGGCCAGGGTGCGCGCCGTCGAGACTGACAATGTCGGCCGCCTCCCCCGCCGCCAAGCCTCGAGACGGTGCGCCCAGCGCCTGCGCGCCCCCCTCGCGAGCTCCCCGGAACAGCGTCGCTCCGGAACCGGCGAGGCCGCGGGCGCGATGGGTCAGACGCTGGCCGTATTCAAGCAAGCGCAGTTCCTCGGCGGCGTCGATGCGTACGTTCGAATCGCTGCCGATGCCGAAACGGCCGCCGCTGGCCAGAAACGCCCTTGCGGGAAACACGCCATCGCCGAGGTTGGCTTCGGTGATCGGGCACAATCCAGCCACAGCCTCGCTCTCCGCAAGTCTCGCGGTCTCGGCCGGGTTCATGTGAGTGGCGTGCACCAGGCACCAGCGGGCGTCCACCGCCGCGTTGTCGAGGAGCCATTCCACTGGCCGCGCGCCGCTCCAGGCTGCGAAGGCTTCGACTTCGGCGTTCTGCTCGGCGACGTGAAGGTGAATGGGCCCCGTTCCCGACAGGCCGATGACCGCCGATAGTTCGTCGGGGGTGACCGCGCGCAGGCTGTGGGGGGCGACGCCGAGGCGCGCGTCGGCCAGCGGCGCCAGGGCCTTGCGCGACGCCGCATGAAGTTCGGCAAAAGACTCCACTGTGCACCCGAAGCGGCATTGTTCGGATTCCAGCGGCGCGCCCCCGACGCCGCCATGGGCGTAGAGCACGGGAAGCAGAGTAAGGCCGATGCCGGTCCGCCCCGCAGCGGCGGCGAGGCGCTCGGCCATCTCACCGCGATTGGCGTAAGGGCGCCCGTCTCTATCGTGGTGCAGATAGTGAAATTCCCCCACCCGGGTGAATCCAGCCTCCAACATTTCGGCGTAGGCCAAGGCGGCGATCGTCTCGACATCGTCGGGGCTCAGGCGATCCACGAAGCGGTACATCACCGCGCGCCAACCCCAGAAATCCCCGCCCCCCCCGCTTGGCTGTTCGGCCAGACCGGCCATGGCGCGTTGGAAGGCGTGGCTGTGCAAATTGGGAAGGCCCGGAAGGCCGATGGCGGCGCGCTCGTCGCCCGCTTGCGGGGCCTCCCCGGTCTCGGCCGTTAAGATGCGACCGTCGGCCAGCGTCAGGCGCAGGCCAGCAACCCAGCCGGCCGGGGTCAGCGCGGTTTCGAACCACAGGGTGGTCATGGGGGCCATCCTTAGCGATGTCGATTATGTCTAGACATATTCGCCGGCCGAGGCCAAGCATTCCGGCCATGCGTTGCGACCGACTGTGGCGAAATGCGCGCCTCGCGACGATGGTCGGCGGCGGCCTTGGGCTCGTCGAGGCGGGACTGATCGCCGCCACCGACGGCAAGATAGTCTTCGTTGGCCCAGAGACCGAAGCGCCGCCGCTCGACGCCGCGGAGAGCGTCGATTGCCAAGGTCGTCTGATCACCCCCGGGCTCATCGACCCCCACACCCATCTGGTGTTCGGCGGCGACCGCGCCAGCGAGTTCGAGCGTCGGCTGGATGGTGAAAGCTATGCCGACATCGCCCGCTCTGGTGGCGGCATCCTTTCCACCGTGCGCGCCACCCGGGCCGCCGATGCCGAAACCCTCCTGGCGGGAGCGCTCGAACGCCTGGACGAGCTGATGGCGCAAGGCGTGACGACGGTGGAGATCAAGTCCGGCTATGGCCTTGAGCTGGACACCGAGACGCGGATGCTGAGGGTCGCTCGGCGCCTGGGCGAAGAACGCGCCGTGACGATCCGGACGAGCTTCCTGGGCGCTCATACCATTCCACCGGAATATCGGGATGATAGAAAAGCTTATATCGATCTTCTGACCCAGAAAATGATCCCAGCCCTGGCCGCGGCCGGCCTTGCCGACGCGGTCGACGCCTTCTGCGAGGACATCGCCTTTTCCGCCGGCGAGATCCGCCAAGTGTTCGCGGCCGCCGCAGCGTGCGGATTGCCCGTCAAGCTGCACGCCGAACAGCTCTCGAACCAGGGCGGCGCGGCTCTGGCGGCGGAGTTCGGCGCTCTCTCAGCCGATCACCTTGAGCACCTCGACGCCGCTGGCGTCGCGATCCTGGCTAAGGCCGGAACCGTCGCCACCCTGCTCCCGGGCGCCTTCTACTTCACCCGCGAGACCCAGGCCCCGCCGATCGCCGCCTTGCGCGCCGCCGGCGTGCCTGTGGCCCTGGCCACCGACTGCAACCCCGGCACCTCGCCGCTCACCTCGCCGCTGCTGGTGATGAACCTCGCCGCTACTCTATGGCGCATGACGGTTCCAGAGTGTCTGGCCGGGGTGACCTGCAACGCCGCCAGGGCGCTCGGCTTGAATGCCGAAATCGGATCGCTGGAAACCGGCAA
>DATBOH010000098.1:0-4139 GCA_036553915.1 Caulobacteraceae bacterium
CCGGTGCTCCAGCCGGTCATGGCCCTGGCGAACTCGGTCACATCGGCCTGGCTGTATCCGGCTTCGACGCCGACCGAATGCAGCTCCATGATTTCGCGGGCCAAATTCTCATTGAGCCCCGGCGGCCGGGCGCGCGGATTGCGCCTGGCGCGCTCAGCGGCGAAGCTGTCTGGACCGATCGACTGGGCCTGGTCGAGATAGATCAACATCGCTGGATGCTGGGACGAGGCGACCAGCATGTCCTCGAAGCGGCCGAACACGTGCGGTCGAATCGCCTCCTGCTCGAAGGGTCCGATCAGGCTGGCGGTGACGCCCTTGGTGGCCGAAACGGTGAAATGATTGGCCCAGAACAGCGCCCAGCGCTCGGCGAATCCACGATCGGTCGTGGCTCCGAGCTGGAAACGGGCCAGGAAATCGGCCGCCGCGTCGTCGCGGAGCAGCTTGGCCAGCATCTTGATCTGGTCATTCTTGGGGTCGCCGGCCTGTTTGGCCTCGCGCTGCTGACGCTGATAGGTGCGCAGCTCGGTGAGCCTTTGGGCCGTCGTCGCGGTGATCTGGGGCTGCGGCGCGCCGTCAGTGGTGATCTGATGCTCCAGCCAGCCGGCCGGGTCGGTGCGCACCCAGCCGATCTCGGCCGGGCGAGCGCCGAGGCCAAAGCGGGTGAGGGCGATGGACGGATCGAGCGTCATGCGACGCAGCCCGTCGGGCTTGACCATAGGAGCATCAGCGTTCATCCCGCGCCCACATGGAGCGCTTGTCTTGACGCCGTCCCTCGCGGAACCAGAAAAGCGCTGGAACGGTGGCGTAATTGTGGCGCCGGGGAAAGGCGGGTTCGCCCTTCTTCTCGGCGGTAAACCGCCCCGATCTCCGGCCGGCTCGGCGTTGATTCTACCGACCGCCGCCCTGGCCGAGCTGGTCGCCGAGGAATGGCGGATGCGACCTGAACCGTTCCAACTGGCCAAGATGCCGCTGACCCGCCTGGCCTATGCCGTGCTCGATCGATTCCCGGGCGAGCGCACTCAGGCCCTGGCCGCGATCGCCGACCATGCCGGCCATGACCTGCTGTGCTATCGCGCCGAGGCTCCGAAGGCGCTGCGAGAGCGGCAGGCGCGGGCCTGGACGCCGCTTCTGGATTGGGCCGCGGCCGAGCTTGGCGCCGGCCTCGCCGTGGCCAATGGAATCGGATCCATTGCTCAGCCGCCACACGCCGTTGAGGCCCTATGTGGCGCGGCGGCCGCCGGCGGCGATTTCGCCCTGGCGGCCCTGACGGTCCTGGCCCGGCTGCTTGGTTCGGCGGTGCTGGCCCTGGCGGTGTGGAAAGGTCGCCTTACCGGAGAGGCGGCCTTCAGCCTCTCGCGCCTCGATGAAGATTTCCAGGCCGAGGCCTGGGGCGTGGACCCCGAGGCCGCGGCCGCCGCGCTGGCGGCTCGTGACGAGGCGATCAGACTGGGGGCGTGGCTGGCCGCGGCGGGTTGAGCGCGCTTTGTGCCATGGGCGTCGGATACTAAGGTGGGGGGATGATCGATACCGCACGCCTGCAAGGCTTCGTCGACAAGACTTGGCGCGAGTCGGTGACCCCGACGCTCGTCGACTACATCCGCATCCCCAACAAGTCGCCGGCCTTCGACCGCGACTGGGCCGCGCACGGGCACATGGAGCGCGCCGTCGCGCTGCTGGCCGGATGGGCCCGGCCCAGGCTTGCCACCCTGCCCGGCGCGACGCTCGAGGTGGTGCGCCTTGAAGGCCGCACCCCGGTCATTCTGATAGAGGTTCCGGGCCAGTCAGATCGCACCGTGCTGCTCTATGGCCACCTCGACAAACAGCCGGAGATGAGCGGCTGGGCCGAGGGCAAGGGCCCGTGGACGCCGGTGCTGGAGGGCGAACGCCTGTACGGCCGTGGCGGGGCCGATGACGGCTATGCCCTGTTCGCGGCCCTGACGGCGGTGCAGGCTCTGGCCGAGCAGAGCGCGCCGCGGGCCCGCGCGGTCATCTTGATCGAGGCCTGCGAGGAGAGCGGCAGCTATGATCTGCCGGCCTATGTCGACCATCTGGCCGAGCGCATCGGCGCGCCGGAGCTGGTCATCTGTCTCGACTCCGGCTGCGGAAACTATGACCAGTTGTGGTTGACGACCTCCTTGCGCGGCCTTGCGGCCGGGGTTTTGCGCGTCGATGTGCTGTCCGAGGGGGTGCATTCGGGAGACGCCAGCGGCGTCGTGCCGTCGAGCTTTCGCCTGCTGCGCCAGATCATCGCGCGCCTGGAGGATGCGGCGACCGGCGAGGTCCGACCGGCGGCCCTGCACGTCGACATTCCAGCCGAACGGGTCGAACAGGCCAAGGTGGCCGCCGAAGCCCTCGGCGTTGAAGTCTGGGCCAAGTTCCCGTTCGTGGCTGGTATGGCCCCGGTCGCGGGCAATGGCGCCGATCTTGTGCTCAACCGCACCTGGCGTCCGCAGCTGGCGACGATCGGGGTAGACGGGATTCCGGGGCTCGCGGACGCCGGCAATGTGCTGCGGCCCTATACTTCGGTGATGCTGAGCCTGCGCCTGCCGCCGACACTTGACCCCAAAGCCGCCAGCGCCTGTCTGAAATCGGTGCTTGAGGCCGATCCGCCCTATGGCGCAACGGTCAGCTTCGCCAGTGAAGCCGCCGCTCCGGGCTGGAACGCCCCGCCACTGGCGCCGTGGTTGGCCGAATCGGTCGAGCGCGCGTCACAGGCTTGCTTCGGTCGCGGCGCGGCGCTGATGGGCGAGGGCGGCACGATCCCATTCATGGGCATGCTGGGCGAGAAATTCCCCAAGGCCCAGTTCGTGGTCACCGGCGTGCTCGGTCCGCACTCCAACGCCCATGGGCCGAATGAATTCCTCGACCTGCCGACGGCCAGGAAGGTGACCGCCGCGGTGGCCCATATCCTCGCCGACCACGCCCACTCCATGCCCTGAACGGTCGAGGCGACCTTCGCGGCGACCCCGTCAGGCCGCCAGCAGGCCTTCCAGGCGCTGGCGAATGATGGCTTCGGCCTCGGCCATGATCCGCTCGACCAAGACCTTGCAGGTCGGGATGTCATGAATGAGCCCCACGACCATCCCGCACGACCAGCCCCCGGCGTCCATCTCGCCGCGCTGCATGATCGCTGGATAGACGCCGGCCACTTCTTCGAAGATATCCGCGAAGCCGAGCTTGTCGCCGAGCGCCTTTTCCTTGGCCAGCAAGCGCTCGACGGCGGCGTTGTTAAGCACGCGCTCGGTATTGCGCAGCGGCCGCATGATCAGTCGCGTGTCGAGTTCGCTGGCGGCGACGATCGCTTCCTTGACGTGTTGATGCACCGGCGCCTCGACCGTGGCGATGAAGCGGGTGCCGAGATTCATGCCCTCGGCGCCCATGGCCAGGGCCGCCACCAGTGAGCGTCCATCGGCCATGCCGCCGGAGGCCACGAACGGGATCTTCAGCGTCTCGCCGGCTCTTGGCAGGAGGATGAAGTTCGGCACATCATCCTCGCCAGGATGGCCGCCGCACTCGAAGCCGTCGACGCTGACCGCGTCACAGCCGATCGACTGGGCCTTGAGCGAATGCCGCACCGAGGTGCATTTGTGGATGACCTTGACCCCGGCTTCCTTGAGCGCCGGCAGCCACGCCTGGGGGTTGTTGCCGGCCGTCTCGACGATCTTGACGCCGCCGTCGATGATCGCCCGCACATAGCCCGGATAATCCGGTGGATTGACCGCCGGCAGGAAGGTGAGGTTCACCCCGAACGGCTTGTCGGTCATGGCGCGGCAGCGGGCGATCTCCGCCGCCAGGGCCTCGGGGCTGCGCTGGGTCAGGCCGGTGATGATCCCCAGCCCGCCGGCGTTGCTGACCGCGGCGGCCAGTTCCGCGAAGCCGACGAAGTGCATTCCACCCTGGATGATCGGATGCTCGATGCCGAACAGTTCGGTGATGCGCGTTTTCATGGCCCCTCCGCTTGCGATCAACCTAGAGCTTGGTGCGTTTACACGGAACAGATGGAAACCTTGAATCAAGCTCTAGAAGGTTGGATTCTAGAGCAAATCCTCCCCGTTTGGACGATTCCGTCTAAACGGGGTTTGCTCTAGGGGGGTGACGCCCGGTCAGCCAAGCCGCCCCTAGCGCGCATCGACCACCAG
>DATBOH010000108.1:0-3020 GCA_036553915.1 Caulobacteraceae bacterium
GATTGCCGGTCAGATTGTTGGGCGCGTAGGAAATGTTCATGAGCGTTTGGCCGCCGCCGACGATCGAAAACACCAGGCCGTTGGCGATGCCCTGACCCAGAAACGGCGAGTTCGGATAGAAGATCAGATTGTCGCCAGGGACGTTGGTGAAGCCCGCATAGGGCTGGCCTGGCGCAAGCAGCCCGATCACCGATGTCACCTGAGGCGTGCAGGGAGTGCCCGCGCAACTATCGGAAACCGACCCGGTAATCGAATCCACGGTGTACTGGCCGCCGCCGTCGCTTGTGGCAGTGAGCGTTCCGCTACCGAAAATGTAGGGGTAGGGGGCGGCGCCGGTAAAGCTCCAGTCAAAGGTCTCGGCCTTGGTCGACCCGACGGCCAGCGTCAACAGGCAGGCGATGCCAAGACATTTCCAACCCGACATGTTCGAATTCCCCCCGATTCGCTCGTATGACGACCCTTTGAACATAAACGTGCTCACCGGACGAGTGTCAAGGCGCCGGGAAATCGGCCGGCTTCGGTTTCGACCATCGGTCGGGCGGGCGCTTGCGCCCGAGCCCTGGCGCTCCTAAGTCACCGCCCCTGGGCCCCCAGCCGCGCGCCGCTTTGGCGCCGGCATCGTACGCGAATGTTCGCGGGAGGCGCCTTGACCTTCGCTTCGGTCGACATCATGCCAAGGCGCGCCGCGCCTTCCGCCGCCGAGGACTCCGCCCCGATGCTCAGCCACCTCGAGCGCCTGGAAGCCGAGAGCATCCACATCCTGCGCGAGGTGGTCGCCGAGACTGAGCGGCCGGTGATGCTGTATTCGATCGGCAAGGATTCGGGCGTGCTGCTGCACCTGGCGGTCAAGGCCTTCTATCCGGCCAAGCCGCCCTTCCCGCTTCTGCACGTCGATACGACCTGGAAATTCAAGGCCATGTACGCAATGCGCGAGCACGCCGCCGCCGCGCACGGGTTCGAGCTCATTGTCCACAAAAACCCCGACGCCCTGGCGCGAGGCATAAATCCCTTCGACCACGGAAGTCTGCATACGGATCTTTGGAAGACCGTGGGCCTCAAGCAGGCTCTGGACGCCCATCGCTTCGACGCCGCCTTTGGGGGCGCCCGCCGCGACGAGGAAAAGAGCCGCGCCAAGGAGCGGGTGGTGTCGGTCCGCAGTCCCACCCACGGCTGGGATCCCAAGGCGCAGCGCCCTGAGCTTTGGAAGCTCTACAACACCCGTCGCGGGCCGGGCGAAACGCTGCGGGTATTCCCGCTGTCGAATTGGACCGAGCTCGACATCTGGCAATACATCCAGGCCGAGGCGATCCCGATCGTGCCGCTTTACCTGGCCGCCGAGCGGCCGGTGGTCGAGCGCGATGGGGCGCTGATCATGGTAGACGACGAGCGCATGCGGCTGCGCGAGGGCGAGACACCGAGGCTGCGCAAGGTGCGCTTCCGGACCCTCGGCTGCTATCCGCTGACCGGCGCGATTGAGAGCAACGCCGAGACCATCGCCGCGATCATCGCCGAAATGCGCGCCTCCACCACCTCCGAGCGTCAGGGCCGGGCGATCGACCACGACCAGTCCGCGTCGATGGAGAAAAAGAAGCGCGAGGGCTATTTCTGATGCCCGCCGCGACGACGCTCGAACGCTCCGCACGGACCGCCGACACCCAGAGCCTGTTGCGGTTCATAACCTGCGGCTCGGTGGATGATGGCAAATCGACCCTGATCGGGCGGCTGCTCTACGATTCGAAGATGATCCTCGACGATCAGTTGGAGGCGCTTGAATCGGACTCGCGCAGGCTGGGAACCCAGGGCGGTGAGCTCGACTTCGCCCTATTGGTCGATGGTCTGGCCGCCGAGCGTGAGCAGGGCATCACCATCGATGTCGCCTATCGCTATTTCGCTACCGACAAGCGCAAGTTCATCGTCGCCGACACCCCCGGCCACGAACAATACACCCGCAACATGGTCACGGGGGCCTCGACCGCCGAACTGGCGGTGATCCTGGTCGACGCGCGCAAAGGGGTGCTGACCCAGACCCGCCGCCACAGCTTCCTGGTCAGGCTGCTGGGCATCCGCCAGGTCATATTGGCGATCAACAAGATGGATCTGGTCGACTACCGCCAGGAGGCTTTCGACACCATTGTCGCCGACTATGGGGCCTTCGCCGCCGAGATCGGCCTGGACGATGTTACCGCCATCCCGCTGTCGGCCCTGCGCGGCGACAATGTCGCCGGTCGTTCGACCCACATGCCGTGGCATGCGGGCTTCAGCCTGATCGAGGCGCTGGAGCGCGCGCCCGTCGATCTGGCCGCACAGGCCGGCCGTCCGTTCCGCCTGCCCGTGCAATGGGTGGCGCGCCCCGACCACAGCTTTCGCGGCTTCGCCGGCCAGATCGCTTCCGGCGCCGTGCGTCCCGGCGACAGGGTGCGCCTCTCGCCGTCAGGCCGCGAGACCGCCATCGCCCGCATCGTCACGCGAGACGGAGATCTGGCCGTCGGCGAAGCCGGCCAGTCGGTGACCCTCACCTTCACCGAGGAAGTCGACTGTTCGCGCGGCGATGTCATCGCCGCCGCACGCGATCCGGTGGCGGCGGCGGATCAGTTCGAAGCTTCCTTGGTGTGGATGGCCGCCGAACCGATGCTGCCAGGCCGCGGCTATCTGATGAAGATCGGCACGTCGGTGGTCGGAGCCTCGATCACCGAGCCGAAGTACAAGGTCAACGTCAACACCCTGGAACACCTGGCGGCGCGGACCCTGGAACTCAACGAGATCGGGGTGTGCAACCTCGCCCTCGACCGGCCGGTGGCTTTCGAGGCCTATGCCGACAGCCCCGATCTCGGCGGATTCATCCTCATCGACCGGATCACCAACGCCACTGTCGGGGCCGGAATGATCGGTTTCGCCCTGCGGCGCTCGGCCAATATTCATTGGCAGGCTGTCGATGTCGACAAGCAGACCAGGGCCAGGGCCAAGGGCCAGGCTCCGCGCGTCGTCTGGTTCACCGGGCTGTCCGGGGCCGGCAAGTCGAC
>DATBOH010000119.1:0-2841 GCA_036553915.1 Caulobacteraceae bacterium
GACCAGATTGACGGTACAGCCGGTGATCTCCGGTATCGAGCGCACCGCCTCCTCGACCCAACCGGGCATGTCGCCGGCCACCGGGCACCCCGGCGCGGTCAGGGTCATGTCGATCGCCACGGCGCGATCGTCGGAGACATCGACGCGATAGATCAGGCCAAGCTCATAGATATCGACCGGAATCTCCGGGTCGTAGACGCTTTTGAGTTTTTCCACGAGCCGGTCGGTCAGAGCGTCGAGCTCGGCCTTGGAAAGCGGCGTAGCGGTGTCCATCAGCAAAACAGGGTCCGGGTTTTCTCGAGCGCGTCGGCGAAAGCGTCGGCCTCTTCGAGGGTGTTATATAGGGCGAAGGAGGCGCGGGCGCTGGCGGTCAGTCCGAACCGGCGCATCAGCGGCTCGGCGCAGTGGGTGCCGGCCCGCACCGCGACGCCATAGCGGTCGAGCACCTGGGCGACGTCATGCGGATGGGCGCCCTCCATGGTGAAGGCGAATATCGGCCCCTTCCGTGGCGCCCGACCCAGTTCCACGAGCCAGTTGGCGCCGGCCAGCCGCGTCGTCACCCGGTCGTAGAGGCCCTGCTCGTGGGCGGCGATGGCGGCCCGGTCCTGGCCCTCCAGCCAGACGATCGCCGCTCCGAGCCCGATCGCCTCAAGGATTGGCGGCGTGCCGGCCTCGAACCGATGCGGCGGCGGCCCGTATTTGACGGTCTCGGTGGTCACCGTGTCGATCATCTCGCCGCCGCCTTGGTATGGCGGCAGGGCTTCGAGCAGGCTGGCCTTGCCGTAGAGCACCCCGATGCCGGTCGGGCCATACAGCTTGTGCCCGGAAAAGACATAGAAATCCGCATCCAGAGCAGCAACGTCGACGCCGCCGTGCACGACCGCCTGGCAACCGTCGACTAAGGTCAAGGCCCCGGCGGCGTGAGCGGCGGCGATGATCTCGCCAACGGGATTGACGGTGCCGAGCACATTCGACATTTGGGTGATCGCGACCATGCGGGTGCGCGGCCCGATCAGGCTGTAGAGCCCTTCCAGATCGAGGCGGCCGTCGTCGAGCACCGGGGCGAAACGCAAGCGCACCCCTTGCCGCTCTTTCAGGAAATGCCAGGGAACGATGTTGGCGTGGTGCTCCATCTCCGTGACGACGATCTCGTCGCCCTGGCCCCAGTCGCGACCCAGGCTGGCGGCGACGAGATTGATCGCCTCGGTGGCGCCCTTTGTGAACACGATCTCTGAGGCGCTGGCGGCGTTGAGCAGCCGCCTTACGCTTTCGCGCGCCGCCTCATAGGCTTCGGTGGATTCATTGGCCAGGGTATGCAAGCCGCGATGCACATTGGCGTAGGAGCCCTCCATCGCCGCGGTCATGGCTGCGATAACCGCCGTTGGCTTCTGGGCCGAGGCGGCGCTGTCGAGATAGACGAGGGGCTGGCCGTTGACCTGGCGGTTCAGGATCGGAAACTCAGCCCTGACGGCGGCGACATCGAAACTCATGCCGGCGTTCCGCACAGAGCCTCGGTGCGCGCCTCGACCCAGGCGGCCACAACCGCCCGCGCAGGCCCGTCCTCGATGCGCTCGACGACTTCGCCGACGAAGGCGGCTGTGAGCATGGCCCTGGCCGCCGCCGGGGGCAGACCGCGCTGGGCGGCGTAGAACAGCGCCTCCTCGTCCAGCGCCCCGACCGTGTTGCCGTGGGCGCAAGCGACATCGTCGGCGAAGATCTCCAGCTCCGGCTTGGCGTCGACCTCGGCGTGGTCGGAGAGCACCAGGGCGTGATGGCCCATGCGCGCCTGGGCCCCATCGGCCCCGCGAGCGACGCGAATCAGGCCCTGGAAGACGCCGCGGCCACGTTCGCCGACGACGCCCTTGGCGAGCTGATCGGTGGTTCCGTCGCGGCCGGCGTGGACGACGACGCTGGTCAGGTCAGCATGCCGGGCGGCTCCGACCAGATACAGCCCATCGAGGCGCAGCGTAGCGCCACCGGCGTTGTCGACCTGGGTTTCGAGGCGCTGGCGCAGGGCTCCGCCGGTGACGATGGTCTGGCTGAAAGCCGCGCCCGGAGCGGCGGCGATTTCGGCATTGACGACAGCGACCGCCCGCTCGGCTTGATCCATCAGCACAAAGCGTTCGACCCGCGCCCCTGGAGCCAGCGCGATGGAAATGGCCATCTCGGAGACGGCGGCGGCCGCGCCTTCATGGGTTTCGAGCAAAGTCAGGCGCGCGCCTTCGCCGACACCAATGTTCAGTTGGGCGGCGCTGGATCCGACGTCCACGGCGACGCAGCGCAGGGCGATGCGGCGAGTCTCGCCGGCGGCGATGTCGATATGGTCAGGACCGGCGCCATTGACGATCGTGACGGTCTCTTCGGCGCAGCCATCGAACGGTCCAGGTCCATCCGGCGCCGAACGCTTAGGAGCCAGCGCAGGCAGCACCCGGACCAAGCCACGCAGGTCGGTCCAGCGCCACGCCTCGTCGCGACGCGAGGGTAGCTGCGCCAGATCGCCGGTCACGATGGCGCGGGCCAGGCTCATGCGGCGCTGGCGAAGGCGTCGTAGCCGTCGCGCTCAAGCTCGTGGGCGAGTTCCGGGCCACCAGAGCTAACAATCCGGCCGCCGGCCAGCACATGCACGCGGTCGGGCCGGATATAGTCAAGCAGGCGCTGATAGTGCGTGATGACCAGCATCGCCCGCTCCGGGGACCGCAGAGCGTTGACGCCCTCGGCGACGATCCTGAGGGCGTCGATATCGAGGCCGGAATCGGTCTCGTCCAGGATGGCTAGACGCGGGGAAAGCATCATCATCTGAAGAATTTCCATGCGTTTCTTCTCGCCGCCTGAGAAGTCGAC
>DATBOH010000142.1:0-6062 GCA_036553915.1 Caulobacteraceae bacterium
CCGGGCGCTACGTCGTCGCGGTGATGGCCGACGAGGCGGCGGTGCGCGCCCTGGCGCCGAACATCGGCGCGCTTGAGCCGATCTCGTCCGGGGCCTCGGGCGGACGGGGAAACGTCGGCGTGGCGGCCATCGGCGGCCAAGCGGGCGGAGCGGATGTCGTCAGCCGCTTCTTCGCGCCCGGATCGGGTATCGACGAGGATCCGACCACCGGTTCGCTGCACTGCATCCTGTCGCCGCTGTTCTCCGCCAGGCTCGGGCGGCCGAAGCTCTCTTTCCATCAAGCCTATCCGGGCCGGGGCGGCGATCTCGAATGCCAGCTCGACGGCGATCGCGTGCGCCTGCGCGGCGCGGCGGTGACCGTGCTGGAGGGCGTCTTGCGCCTATAGGCGGTTCCCTTCCGCACGCCGGGCGGCTATAGAGGAATCCGACCCGCCCGGCCGCAAGGCCGGGCGCCGCTGTTTCTGGGAACCGCCCGATGACTGACGTTCTGATGCCCAAGGCGACCGCCGTTTGGCTGATCGATAATTCGTCGCTGACCTTCAACCAGATCGCCGACTTCTGCGGCCTGCACCCGCTCGAGGTGAAAGGCATCGCCGACGGCGAGGTGGCGCGCGACATTCGCGGCGCCGATCCGATCTCCAACGGCCAGCTCACGCGTGAGGAGCTCGACCGCGGCCAGGCCGATCCGACCTATCACATGCAGGTTCAGAAGAGCCGCCACGCCGAAGTCGCCAAGCCGATGCGCAAGGGGCCGCGTTATACCCCTGTCTCGCGACGCCAGGACCGCCCGGACGCCATCGCCTGGTTCGTGCGCAATCACCCAGAGGTCAGCGACGCCCAGATCTCCAAGGCGCTCGGCACCACCAAGGCGACCATCGACCAGGTGCGCAACCGCACCCACTGGAACGCAGCCAATATCAAGCCGGTCGATCCGGTGTCGCTGGGACTGGTCGGCCAGCTGGAGCTCGACGCCCTGGTGCGCAAGGCCGCCGACCGCAAGGCCCGCGACGACGCCCGCCGCAAGATCGACGAGCCGGAAGGTCCAAGCCTGCGCCCCGCCGATGAAGAGTCGGCCGCGGAAACCGCCGCCGAAGTCTAGGCCGTCCGGAGGGGGCTATGGGCCTCGCCGCCCCGACTCTCAGCCTGCTGTTCGCCGCCGCTCTGTGGGCCGGCGTGCAGAACGCCTTGGCCGGCGGCGGATCGTTTGTGACTCTGCCAGCCCTGATCCTCAGCGGCCTTGACGCCCGCAGCGCCAATATCGCCTCGACCATCGCCCTGTTTCCCGGCCAGTCGACCACTGGCTGGGTCGGACGCAAGTTGGCGGCCGGGGCCGCTGGCCTGAGCCTCACCGTCCTCGTGGTCGTCAGCCTGGTCGGCGGCGCGTTGGGCGCCGCCCTGCTTTTGGCGACGCCATCGCATTTCTTCGCCCGCCTGGCGCCGTGGCTGGTGCTGTTCGCCACCGTCCTGTTCGCCTGGGGCAGCTTTGGCCGCCGCGGCCAGGGCGCCATCGGCCCGCGAATGGCGGCGGCGATGCAGTTTCTGATCGCCGTCTACGGCGGCTATTTTGGCGGCGGCATCGGCTTTCTGATGCTGGCGGCGCTGACCGCGGCCGGTCTGGCGGTGCGGGTCGCTGGGGCGACCAAGAACATCCTGGCGGCGGTGATGAATGCCAGCGCCGTGGCGGTGTTCCTGTTCACGCCCGGCATTCCCTGGGGCCGAATCGCCGTGGTCGCCGCCGGGGCGATCGTCGGCGGAGTGATTGGGGCGCAGCTTTTGAAGCACGTCGACGAACGATTGATCCGCGGATTTGTCATCATTCTGGGCCTGGCGTTGACGGCTGGCCTGTTTCTGAAAGGCTCTAGTCTCGGATGAGAGGCTCGCTCGACATCACCGCTGGCCGCGAGGCCTTCGGAGCCGATCCCTCCGGCTACCAGTCCGCCCGGCCACCGTATCCGGAAGCCTTGTATGCCCGCCTGTGCGAGCGCACCGGGCTCGGCCGTGGCGCGGCGGTGTTCGAGGTTGGAGCCGGCGCGGGCCTGGCCACCGAGCGCCTGCTGGCTGAGGGCGCCGACCCGCTCCTGGTGATCGAGCCGGACGCCCGCTCGGCCGCGTTTCTGCGCGCCGCCCATCCCGACCCGGCGCTGCGGATCCTCAATGACACCTGGGAATCCGCCGATCTGCCGGCCGACCGCTATGATCTTGGCGTTTCGGCCACCGCCTTCCACTGGCTCGAGCAAGGCGCGGCCCTTGCCAAGGTGCGCAGGTCGCTGAGGCCGGGCGGCTGGTGGGCGATGTGGTGGACCAATTTCGGCGTCGAAGACGGACCGGACGCTTTTGAGGACGCCACGCGGCCGCTGTTCGCGGCGACCCCGCGGGCCCCGGCGCATGGCCGCAAAGGCGGTCCGTCCTTCGCCATGGACCGGCGGGTGCGGCTTGCCGAGATGGCCGAGGCCAAACTGGAAAATGGCGAGGTCGATTTCTGGCCCTGGACCATCACCCTGCCGACCGCGCGCCTGGTGGCCCTCTACGCGACCTTCTCGCCGATCATCGCCCTCGATGACGACAGCCGCCGCCGGCTGCTCTCGGAACTGGGAACGATCGCCGACCGTGACTTTGGTGGCCGGGTGGAGCGGAGCTACAGCACCATCCTTTACACCGCCCGGCGATCCTGAGCCCCGAGGCGCCCCGCGATGGCGTCGGCGACCAAGGTTTCGTCCGCTTCCAGCCGACGGGCGGCGGAGGCGGCGCGCTCGGCCTCGATCTTTCGGGCGGTGCGGGCGTAGAGGTCGGCGGATTGCAGCCACACGGCGGCGCGACTGGGATCGGCGTGCGCCGCTTCGGCCAGCGCCGCTTCGGCGCCGATGAAATCCCGGCGCGCCTTGAGGGCCATGGCCAGTCCGATGGCGGCGGTCACATCGCCAGGATCGCCGGCGCGCAGGCGTCGGAACAGGCGCTCGGCGTCGGACCAGCGGCCGGCCGCTGACCACAGCACCGCGGCGGTGGCCAGGGTGAAGCGGTCCGCGCCCGCCTCGACCCGCCGAAGCCACGGCCCGGCCAATCCCTTTTCGCCGCGCACCACGTGGTAGGCCCCGAACGCCAGGGCGCCCCAGGGCTGGCCCGGCGCCAGTTCGGTAAGCCGGGTTCCCAGGTTGAGCAGGGGTTCGGCTTGCTCCTCCAAGAAGGCGACGCGGACCAGCACGCGCAGGGCGAGGACATTGTCCGGGTCGAGGTCGAGGGCCGCCTTCGCCGCTTGAGCGGCCGCCACCCGATCGCGGTCGATAAGCCCGAAGCCGAGCATTGCCTGGCCGGTGGCGAACCAGGCGGCGCTCGGAGGCGATGGCCGGCTGTACCCAGCGGCCATGGCTTCGCTCAGCAAGGCGTCATCGGCGGGCGCCGCCGACGCCGGCGCCGGCGCTGGCGCTAGCGCGCGTCTTGCGCCCTTGCTGGGGCCAAGCCAGCGGGCCTGGGGCCGATTCTCCAGATCGAAGCGCGCCAGGATCGAGGGGGCGAGATCGACCAGGCGGCCGCCCGCGATCGGCTGACCGACTGACGGACCGGCGGCGACGACGACCCCCAATCGGCCGCGCCAGCCCGGCGAAACAATGACCATATCGGCTTCCGGCCCAGCCCAGGTGCGGATGGCGCCAACCAGACCATCGAGGAACCGCCAGGCGGCCGGTATTACCCCGGCGAAGGGGTCCCGGTCGTGGGTCTCGAAGGTGTTTCTGACATCGCCCATCCACGAATGATGAATGAACAGGGCGTCCACCTCGCCGGCGTTGGCCAGCCAACGCCCGGCCGCCTGGATCGTGGCCGCCTTGGCCATCGCCACCGCCAGCGCCGGCAGCAAGGCGTCGCGGCTCTGATCGAGGCTGGCGATCGCCGGAACGAACGGGGCCAGCATGGCGGCGGTGATATCGGTCGGATGCACACGGACCTGCCGCAAGGCCTCGCGGGCCGCCTCCCGGGCGCAGCGCAGGGGCATGGCCCAAGTCTCGGGTGATCGCCCGCGGGCGAAAGCGAAGTCGTCATCGATGACGAGGCTTTTCCAATCGGCGCCCGGCGTTGTCGCCGGCCAACCGGCCACTCCCGTCCTGATCCCGGCCGCCGTCAGGCGTTCCCAAAGCGGCGCGGTCCGCCATGAAGCCCGCCCTGCCGGACGCACGCCGCCGGCCCACGCTTCCTCGCCTCGCCAGACGCCGTGCGCCTCCGGCTCAAGGCCGGTCGCCAAGTTGGCCCAGGCCGCCGGCCCGTCGCCGAGCGGCGCGCCGGCCAGCCAGGCCGCCCAGCCACGACGGCTCAGGTCAGCCAGGTTTGGCGTGCCGCCGGTCGCCATGGCGGCGCCCAGGCCGCTCCAGTCCAGGCCCGCCGCGGCGATGACCACGCAACTGGTCACTGGCTTCCGCCGCCTGTAGATCCTGACCCATGGCTATCGTCATCGATCGCGCCGGCGACGCCGAGGCCCCGGCGGCCATCGCCCTGCTGCCGTCGACCCAGAACCTGCCATGCGAGTGGCTGATCGCCAGGCGCGATGGGCGCCTGGCAGGCGCGGCGGCGATTGTCTGGAGAGGATGGAGCGATCCGGCTGGCTTCCCCGTGGCCTTGGAGGTCATTGCGGATCATCGCCGACAGGGCGTCGGGCGGGCTTTGATCGAAGCCGTCACGGCCTTGGCTGACGGCGAATGCGGCGGCCTGTGGACCCTCGCCGCCCAACCGCTGGTTGGCCCTGCCGAAGCCTTCCTGCGCGCTACCGGCTTTCAGCCGCTTCGCCGCCAGCGCCGCTTCGAGGCCGATCTCGACCCGTTGATCGCCCAGGTCGCCCCGCTGGCGGCGCGGGCGCGGCGAAGCGCTCCGAGCCAGGCTCGCATCGTGCCCTTGGCCGAGGCCCCGCTTGAGGAAATCGGCTGGCTGCTGTCCGAGGCGTTCGGCGGCGGTCCGGCGCGGGCGCTCCACGGACTGCGGCGGCGCGCGGGCGACGCCAATGACCGCTCGCTCGTGGCCATGGACGGTGAGGCCGTCGCCGGCGCCTTGATGTGGCGGATCGAGGATGATGTGGCCATCGTCGACGCGCGTGTGGTGGCGCGCCAGCGCCGCGGCGCCTGGTCCAATCTGCTGCTGCTTGACGCCGGACTGGCGGCCGGCAAGGCGGTCTCGGTGCGCCGGATGCAATTTCACTGCGACGACACGGTCTCCGATACGGTCAGCCTGGCGCGCCGGGCCGGCGCCGATGACCTCGAAGCCGGAGCCTACTACTACGCCGCCTTGGCGAGTTGACGTCGGCGCGCCATCCGCATGGCCCCGCCGGCCATGCCGAGGCCAGCTAGCAGCAACGCCCAGGTTTCTGGTTCGGGAGCCGCTGCAAAGCTGATCGAATCGAGCGTCCCGTCGGCGCCAAAGGTGGCTTCGCCCAGAAACTCCGTGAACTGGGGGTTCACCCCCTTGAACCCAGTGAAGGCATTGAACTCAAAGTGGACGTACTCGGTGACGCCGGGGCCGACACCATTGACCGTGGCGTCATAGGTCACGCCGGGAAAGCTTTCGCTCGGCGCTGGCAGACCGGGCGTGGTCGTGACTAGGCCGAGGTGAGCGTCCTTGGCCAGGTTGGCGTCGAATGTCGTGGTCGATCCACCGATATAGTCGAACTTGTATGGACTTGTGGCGCTATTGGAGACGTTGAATCCGGTACCGGCAAAGACCAAATAGTCCGGCGTCGCGCTTCCCGGCCCGAGATCCAGCGTGGTGGTGTAGATCGTGCTGGCCTGAGCCCCGGCTGCCGCCCCGCCGGCTGCGCCAGCCGCCAGCATCGCCGCCACATATCGGATTGCGCTCACGAATAGTCCCCTTCAGCGTTCGGATTTCACCCTAGCGACGCGACTGCGGACACTCAATCGCCCCAATTGCCCGCCGTCAAGAGCGCGAGCCGCGCGATTCCGTGAATTTTCAACATACTAACTTGACTATTGGGAGTGAGGGGGAGACGGCGGCGCGCAGCGCGACGATTGGTCGCGCGGGAAACGGTCGGGCTAGCCGCCGCTGAGGGCGCCGAAGATCAGCAGCTCCTT
>DATBOH010000159.1:0-2429 GCA_036553915.1 Caulobacteraceae bacterium
AGAGTTCGAGACGAAGCTGCGGCCAGTCGCCGGCCACATGCAGGCCGAGCGAAGGGGCGCTGGCGAAGTCTTTCCAGTCCGGGGCCGATCGATCCAATTCGAAATAGATATGCCCGGGCAGCACGCGGATCTGCGGCGGGGGCTGGGGCACATGCCGCAGGGGCACGCCCGGCAACGCCGCGTCGACGATCTGCCGCATCTTCTGCACTGCGCCAATCTTGGCGACCGCCGGAAAGCGGGCCCGGATGTCGTCGAGCGGCGCGGCCGCCGCCACCGCCAGGTAGAAGAAGCCGGTCTTGTAGAGATTGTGGTCCGTGATTCGAGAGATGTAGGCTCCGGGTCCGGCGTTCTCGAGTGGCAGTTGGACGGCCGCACGGTCGAAGATGGCCGACAGCGCCGCCTGCAGGGCGTCTACCACCGGCTCGAAACAGGCCTGCAAATCCTCGTGCCGATAGCTCGGAAACGGCGGCGGCTTGCGGTCGGCCCGCACCAGCGTCGAGAGCTCGCCGGCCATGCCCAGAAACGCCTCGAACATGCGCTCCGGATGTACCGATGGGATCGCCTTCAAGTGCGCCAGCATCGGCGACCAGCGGTTGAGCGCTTGCAGCAGCAGAAAGCTGGCGATGCTGTCGGCGCCCCCCTCGGCGCTCTCGACGGCGCGCATCGCCAGTTCCTCCACCCGCTGCTCGGCGCGACCGATGATGTCGTCGAGAAACCCCATCAGACGCGGGCTGGCCCGAACGTCGAGGCATGGGGGAATATAGCGCTCGTCGAAAACCACCTGGCCGTTTTGGATTTCCCGCACCCGCGCCAGCCCCAGGCAAACGCGCCCATAGGTCTGATCGCGGGTGACGCCAAAGCGCAGATTGGGCTTGGCCGTTTCAATCGGCTCGCGCGTCCGCTCTTCGGAGAAGGCATCCATGGCGTCCTCCTCGTCAACCACGTAACGAGTCGCCTCGTCCGAACCTTCGCGAGTCTGAAACTCAGTGGCCCCGGCCTGCCGCGCAGGTAGAGTCAGGGAAACGACGGCGTCGCGCGCGTCGGCCGGCAAATCCAGCGGTGGCGGGGCCGGGAGATCGTCGGGAATCGCGAAGGGCTGGCCATCTGGAAGGATGCCGACACAGCGTTCGACGGCAAATTTCCCGAGCGCGCCCAGGTCCTGATTGAGCTTCAATTCCACAATACCCCAAGGATAGGGGCGAAGCGGTTCGACGCGGGCCCGGATCAGGGCGTCGGCATGCCGGTCCTGCTGCTGGAAATGCTGCGGACGAAGAAATAACCCCTCTCGCCAGGCAACGCGGCTCTCACCTTGCATGAAGTGCGCCCCTTCGGTTCCCTGGCCACATTTGAGCACGCTTCCTTTGTCTCTAGAAGCGGTGGTATCCGAATCGCTGTGCGATCAGGGCGGATTCCCGGCGCTTCCGGAACCGATCCGCTGCTGACGACGGCCGGGGCGAGCGAGCGATGTCGGACCCAGATGGTCCATCGATGGACCCCAGGACGTGGTTGAAGCCCGCGCCCAAGGAGCCTCCAGCGGATCCAGCCCTGCCCGTCGGCTCGACGTCCTTCAACCCCAAGGCCTGGAAGACACAGCAGAATTCCAAGCCAAGACCAGCGGTATCTCGACCCCCCAGTCGGCGGAGATGGCTGCTGGGCGCTGGCGCTGCAACCACCGTCGTCCTAGGCGGCGGCGCATGGCTTTTCACGCGGAACGGCCGCCGGCCGAGATCAGCGCCGCCCGAGCCGCCGCCAGCCACGGGTCTCGAACGACGGGCGCTGACCCTTTCTGGACCGGCCGAGATCGCCTCTGCGGTCATCGCCGCGGGCGTCGCGGCCGACGAGGCGAAGGCCGCCGCGACCGCCGCCGCGACCCGCCTCGCTCAGAATGGCGGCGCCCTGACTTTGGTCATGATGTTGCGGCCAGTGGCGAATGGATATCGGCTCGTCAGTCTCGAAGCGCGGCACGACGACGGCTCCGGCGCGCTGGTCAGCGTTGGCGCCGATGGCGCGATGGCCGTCGCCGCCACCGCCGCCAGCCTCAAGACACAGATCAGGGTCGTGCGCGGCGAAATGGACGCCTACAGCTTCTATTCCTCGGCTGTCGCCCAGCATCTGAACGACACGCTGATCGCGCCCTTCGCCAAGGCGCTCGCCTATGATTTCGATTTCCAGAGAGAGATAACGGCTGGCGATGTGTTCGAGGCCGCATTCGAGGACCGGGTCAACGCCCAGGGCCAATCGGTCTCCTACGGCCGGCTTCTCTATGTCTCCATGGAAACGCCGGCCAAATCCCGGGCTCTGTATTGGTTTCAGCCTCCGGGCGGCGCGGCCGGATGGTTTGACGGCAATGGCGTCAGTACGGTGCGGGCTCTCATGCGCACGCCGGTGGAAGGGGCGAGAATTACCTCGACCTTTGGCATGCGCGAGCA
>DATBOH010000174.1:0-12637 GCA_036553915.1 Caulobacteraceae bacterium
GCATGGGTTTCAGAATGTCTCGGTGCGTGACATCACCGCCGAGGCGGGCGTCAACCTGGCCAGCGTCAATTATCACTTCGGCTCCAAGGACGCGCTGCTGTTCGAAATCTTCCGGCGACGGACGGCGGAACTCAACCGTGAGCGCGCCCGGCTGCTGCATCAGGCCGCCGATCGGCATGGCGGCAAGCCGCCGGTCCGCGAAATCCTGCGGGCCCTTTATGAACCGCCGCTCCGGTGGTCCAACCCGGCTCACGAACGGCGCATCTCGGTGCAGTTCATCATCCGCGCCCGCAGCGAAGGCACCGAAGCGATGCGCGAGGTCCTGCGCACCGACGTCTCGCATCTGCGCCGCTTCGCCGACGCGCTGGCCGCGGCGCGGCCGGACCTTTCCGCCGAAGAGGTCTATTGGCGCCTGCATTTCGCTCTCGGCATGCTGCACAACAACCGCTTCGCGGAGTTCGACCGGTTGCATGTTCTCTCAGACGGGCTGACCCGAGAGAGCGATGTCGACGCCCTGCTGGGACGTATGGTTGATTTTGCCGAGGCGGGGTTTTCAGCCTAGCCTCACAGTCTTCGTAACCTTAGGCGCGGGCGATGCGCGCCTCAGCGATTTCCACCGCCACCTCATGCGGCGTGCGGCCGCTGGCGGCGGACCGCTGCAACACCTCGTCGAGAGTCTCCATCAGGCGACCGAGCTTGGTCTCGACCCAGGCCGGATCGAAGGCGCTCTCAGCCTGCAGGGCGCGGATCTCGCCGGCTACATTGATGATGCCGCCGCCGTTGATGACAAAGTCCGGGGCATAGAGGACGCCCTTGTCCTGCAGCAGGCGGCCGGCGTCGGCCTCGCCAAACTGATTGTTGGCGCCGCCGGCCACCACCTTGGCCTTGAGCCGTCCGATGGTGTCGCGCGTCAGCGCGCCGCCCATGGCGCAGGGGGCGAACACCTCCGCCTCGGCATCGAAGATCGCCTCGGGCGCGACCGGGCGGGCGCCGGTGCGGGCCACGACCGCCGCCACGGCGGCCTGGTCGACATCGGTGACGATCAGCTTCGCGCCGGCGGCGGCCAGCTTTTCAGCCAGATAGGCGCCGACGTGGCCGACGCCTTGGAGCGCCACCGTCACCCCGTCCAGGCCCTGACCGAGGGCGCGACGGACACACAGCGCGATGCCGCGCTTCACCCCCTCCGCGGTCACCGGCGAGGGATCGCCCGAGGCGGCCGGATGGCCTTCCAGCCCGGCGACAAAGCGCGTGGCGCGGCGGGCCTGGGCGAGATCGGCCGGCGAAACGCCGACGTCCTCGGCCGTCCAATAGCGGCCGCCTAGCGCCTCGACCGAGCGTCCGAAGGCCTCGAAGAGCGCCGGCGTCTTCACCTGGCGCGGATCGCCGATGATCACCGCCTTGCCGCCGCCGAGCGGAATGTCAGCCATGGCGTTCTTGAACGACATGGCTCTCGACAGCCGCAGGGCGTCGTCCACGGCCGCCTGTTCGCTGGCGTAGGGAAAGACGCGGCATCCCCCGGCGGCCGGCCCGCGGGCTGTGGAGTGAATGGCGATGAAGGTCCTCAGGCCGCTGGCCAGATCGGCGAAGGCGTGGACGGCCTCATGATTTTCAAAGGCCGAAGACTCGAACAGGCTCATCGTCGCAACCGGGTCTGCTGGGAGAGAATGGGAAAGGCGCCGAAAGCGCGGCCGCGCCCCTCTACGCCTAGGGCTCTCGGGCCACAACCCCGCCGGCTTTCGCGCGGTCGGCGGCGCTCGGCGGCGGGATCGGCGGAGCGGCGGACGGCAAGGGCGCGGCCGGATCGGCGACAAAGGCGGCCACGTCGGACCATACCGTGCTGGCCTGGCGGTCGCGCAGCAACAGGTGCCAGCCGTGCGCATAATAGGCGGTGCGGTCGCCTGGCCGCAGACGCGCCGCGGCTTCGAAGGCCGGGCGCTTGGGGATGATCTGGTCGTGCGCTCCATAGAGGTAAAGCGTGGAGACGCGCAGATCGGCGGTCTCGCGCCAGGCCCGCTGCATCGTATCCACCAGCCCATAGACCGCATCGACGCGGGCGCCCCACAACATCAGCGGGTCATGGCTCATGGCCTTCAGCTCGGCGATGTTGTCGGTGGCCCAGATCTTGCGCGTGATGAAGGCCGGCGGATCGAGCACCCAGCCTGGGGCGAGGCGATCGGCCAGCCAAAGGGCCACGGCGGACGTCGGCGGCTGGCGCGACCATCCCCACACGGCTGGCGACAACAGCACAAGGCGGTCGGCGGCCGGCGGATGGTCGGAGGCGAAAGCCTCAATGGCCACCGCCCCACCCAGGCTTTCCCCCGCCACGGCGATGACCGCGGTCGGATAGCGCGCCCTGGCCAGGGCGACGATCGTGCGCAAGTCCTGGGTGGAAAGCGGCGGCGGAGCCCAGACGCCGCGCTCGGGAGAACGGCCGAAGCCGCGCTGATCGTAGGCAAGCGTGGTGATCCCCATCCGCGCCCAGGCCGGTCCGGCGAGATGGAAGGCGTTGGCGTAGTCATCCATGCCGTGGAGGCCGATGATCACCGCCTTCGGCGCCCCGCCCTCGGCGTCCCATTCGCTGAGGCCGAGCCGCGCGCCGTCGAAGCTGACAAACACGCCCTGGCCGAGACGAGGGCCATCGAAGCCGGCCGCCGGACGCTCCATCGTCTGCAAGCTCGGCGCGCAGGCCGACAGCACCGTCAGGGCCAGGGCGGCCAGCGCGCCTTTCATGCCGACAGCAGGGCTTCGGTGCGCTGGCGAAGCCAGGGAACCACCTCGGCCTCGAACCAGGGATTTCGCTTGAGCCAGGCGGTGTTGCGCCACGAAGGATGCGGGGCGACCAGAAAATCGGGCAGATAGGTGCGCCAGGCGCGGACGGTCTCGTCCATCGACGGCCTGGCGCGTCGCCCGAGCGCCCAGACCTGCGCTGGCCGCCCAAGCAGAACCGTCAGGCCGACGCCGGGCATGGCCGCCAACAATTTCGGCCGCCAGAGCTTGGCGCACCGGTCCGGCGGCGGTCGGTCACCGCCCTGAGCGTCGGCGCCCGGATAGCAGAAGGCCATGGCCGCGACGCCGATAGCCGGATGGCCGTAAAAGCGCTGGCGATCGATCCCCAGCCAGTCGCGCAGACGCTCTCCGGAAGGATCGTCGAACGACAGGCCGCTCTCGTGGACGCGACGACCGGGGGCCTGGCCGCAGATCAGCAGGCGGGTGGTCGCGGCCACATGCAGCACCGGCCGCGGCGCATGGGCGAATTCCGTCGCGCAGGCGCGGCAGGCGCGGATGTCCGCCAGCACGGCCTCCAGCGACGCCGCTGCGGTCATCGCGGCATCCGGTGCTACGATCCACCCGCCAGGAACCTGGTCTCCCCTTCGACCATCGATGCGAACGACGGCCGGGCCAGGATCGCCGTCACATAGGCTTGCGTCTTGGGGTGGCGCTTGGCGTCGAGGGCGACGCCGGCGTGGGCGAAGTTGACGAACGGGCTGGCGACGGCGAGATCGGCCAAGCTCAGGCGATCGCCAACCAGGAAGCCGGAGGCGGGAATGACGCCTTCGAGATAGTCCACCAGGGGTGGAAGCTCGTCACGCTCGGCCGCCTTGGCGGCCTCGATGTCGCCGTCCCGGCCGAGGAAACGGGGGGCGACGATACGGTTGAAGAAGATCTTGCCGACCTGGGCGCAGAGCAGGGTGTCGGCGAATTCCTCATACCAGGTGGTGCGGGCGCGGGCCTTCGGTTCGGCGGGGATAAGGGCCGGCTCCGGGTGCGCGGCCTCGAGATAGGCGATGATGGCGGTGGAATCGGAGATGGCGAAATCGCCGTCGCTGAAGGCCGGCATCTTGCCGAACGGACTGGCGGCGCGAAAGCCTGGCTCGGGATCCTGGAACCGCACCGGCTTGAGTTCGGCGGTCAGGCCCTTCTCAGCCATGTAGGCGAGGGTCTTGCGGACAAAGGGCGAAAACGAGGAGCCATAGAGGATCATGGGGTGCGGTCCGTGGGTTTGGAGGAAATCCCCTTGCCCTTAGCGCGAAGGCGCGAGGCCGGCCAGGGCGACGGCGAGGCCAACGAAAACCGCCCCGGCCACAGTGGCGAAGGTCGTTGAAAGGCCTGGATGACGGCTCCGGCTGGCCGGAATGAGCTCGCTGGCCCCGATGCACAGGAAGGCGCCGGCGAACAGCGCCAGCAGCGCCCCGACGGTGTGCGCGGGAAGCTGAATGAGGCGGCCCAGAAGGATGCCGGCGAGCGGGGCCGCGGCGTCGGCGATCAGCCAGCCGCGCGCCGCCTGACCGCTGGCGCCCCCGCTTTTGGCCGAAGTCACGGTGTTGACGCCGTCGGCGAGGTCGTGGGCGATGACGCCGGCGGCGACGATCGCCGCGGCCGCCGCCGAAACCTGGAACGCCAGGCCGATGGCCAGGCCGTCCATGAGACTGTGCAGGGTGAAGCCACCGGCGGCCAGATGCCCGCGCTGGCCGCCCCTTCCCGCCAACAGGCGGTCGGCGATCAGATAGGCGACGAAGCCGATCGCCATGAGGATCAGCATCGGTCCGGCCGCGCCGGTAAGGGCGACAGCCTCCGGAGCCAGGTCCAGTAACGCCACGGCGACCACGGCCCCGGCGCTGAACCCAAGCACCAGATGGAAAGTGCGGCCGGCCGCCAGCGCCAGACTGCCGCCCAGCAAGGTCGCGGCGGCCGCGGCCGCGCCGAGTAGCAGGAGCAGGCCGATCGCACCCATGGCGCCGCTGTATCAGGCCAGGCCCACTTTAGAAGTCCTTTGTAACCCCGACGAACAGGCCGCGGCGTGGACCGAACTGCGGCGCGCCGACGCCGACGCCGGTGCCGTCGCGAATCTCATAGATGTGGTCGAAGGCGTTGATGAGGTCGGCGCGCACCTCGATCGGCCCGCCCGGCCCGTTCTCGAAGCGATGCGAGACCGTCAGATTGACCTGGGCGTAGCCGGGCAAGTGGTCCCCGTTCGGAACACCATTCGCCCCGGTAGCGCGCAAACCGCTTCCATAGATCAGATCGGCGCCAAAGCTCGAGCCGCCCAGGCGGTAGGAAATCCCCGCCGAAGCGGTGACGGTCTGGTCGTGATCGAGGTGGATGAAATGGTCGGCGATATAGGCAAGGTCGGCAGCGGTGAAGTTGAACTGGCTGGAGGTGATGTCGCGGCCTTCGGCGCGCGCCCAGGCAAGGTTGGCATAGGCGCTCACCGGCCCGTGATTATAGGCCGCTTCGAACTCGATCCCGTACTGACGGCCGCGGGCATAGTTGAACGGCGTCAGGATGACCGGGGCCCCGAACTGGCCCTCGTCGAGGAGGTTCGAAGAGCGCTTGAAATAGCTGTCGACGCCGAAGGTGATTCCGCCGGCCAGGCGCTGCGAGACCCCGACATCGACATAGTCGGCACGCTCGGAGACCGGGGCGGCGTCCAGCGTCGTCGGTGGGGCGGCGGTGGTGTTGGCGAATTTGGCCACCGTCTCGGCGCCGACGAGCTCCAGCGGCGGCGGCGAGAAATAGCGGGCATAGCCGGCGTGGATGCTGACGCCGCGCCAAGGCGTCCAGACGGCGTTGATCCGCGGGCTGAGCTGGTTTTCGCGCCGGGTTCCGTCGAACTGGTCGAAGCGCAGGCCGTAGTTGACGGTGAGGTCGCTGGCCAGCTTCCACTCATCCTGAAGATAGAGGCTGGCGGTAACGAAGGTGTGGACCCCGCCGTCCAGGATGGTCGTCGGCTGGTCGGAGATCTGGGCCTGGGTCGCCGGGTCGAGCAGAATCACGTTTGACCGTGTGCGGCTCAAAGCGCGATCGACCTCGCCAATCAGCCCGGCCCGAAGCGTATGGCCGGAGCCTAGATCATAGACGCCCTCGGCCTGAACGCCGCCGGCGATGTCGCTCTTGTAGGCCCACTGAGCGACGCCGTTGAACAACAGGTCGCCGAGCGGGTCGGGGGTGAAGCGCAGGTTGGAGAGGCGGCCAAACACCGACACCTGGGTGGTCAGCCGGGCGACCACGTGCTGCCAGGTGGCGACGGCGTAGTAGGTGTCCTCGACCTGATTCTCGTTGAGCTCGGCGCTTGGAAAGTTTGTCTGACCATCGACAACAAGCGGCTGGTCGCCATCGGGTCCGAACCTCAGCGACGGCTCCAGCCCGACGCGATTGGGGATCTGGAAGCTCTGGTAGGAAGCGCCAAGGATGAGCGAAAGCCGATCGTCCGGGTCAAGAATATCCTGAAGATAGGCGAAGCCCTGGTATTGATGCGTGCGATCGTGGAGCGGCGTGGCGGCGCTGTCTGGCGATTCGACGCCGAGCTGATCGGTCAGGGCGCTGACGGATACAAAATAGGAAAACGGTCCGGCCGATCCTCCGTATTCGGCGCTGGGCTGAAACTTGCCGTGGGCGCCGCCATAGATCGAGACATCGCCGCCGCCGGTGAGGCCATCCTTGCTGGTGATGTCGACGATTCCCGCGGTGCGCAGGCCGTATTGGGCCGGCAAAGCCCCGGTGATCAATTCCACCCGTTCGGCGAGGCGGGGGTTGAGGGCCTGGCTGAAGACGCTGAGGCCTTCGGGCAGGATGACCCCGTCGAGACGAAATTGCAGGCCGTTGTGTTCCCCGCGCACATGCAGTTGGCCAAACGAATCCTGGGCCACCCCGGGCGCCTGCAGCACCACCTGGCTCAACTGCGTATTGGTCCCCCCTGGCATGGCCTCGATGGCCCGCGAGGTGACGGTGTAGACGCTGGCCCCGACCTGCGGTTGAATCTGCGCCCTGGCGGCGTCCAGCCGTCTGGCGGTGACCACCACCTCCGAGACCGAGACCGAGGTCGGTTTCGCCGGCGACGGCGCCGGAGAGGGCGCCGCCTGGGCCACCGCCATCGGCGGCGCCAGCACCGCGGCGGCCAGCAGGAAGCCCTTGATCATCGTCCCCAGGCTCATGATCTTCGTCGCGCCATGCTGCGCAAGAGTTCGACTAGGGGTTTGGCGAGCGGCGTCACAGAGCCGCCCTTCCCGTTCTGGCCGGGAATTTTTCCCGATCGACCTTAAGGTCTACAAGCGGGTCGTCATGTCGCTTCGCGCTCGGGTCGTCATCGCCATCGCCTTGCTGTTCCTCTCCGGAGCGGCGATTGGCGTCGCCCTGGCCGGCTGGCGAGCCGACAAGGTTCTGCACGAAGAGCTGGTGACCGCGCTGGCTGGCGGCCGGGTGACGGCCGAGGCCACCTTCGACGGTCTTGCGCAATCGCGGGCGCCGCGGGCCCAGATAGCCCGGCTGGTCGCCGCCTTTGACGGGGCCCGCCACGTCCGGTCGCGGTATGTGGATGAATCCGGCCGGACGGTTCTCCTCTCCACACCGCTGCCGGTGAGCCCGGCCCCGGACTGGTTCGCGCGCCTGTTCCCCTCCGACGTCCAGACGCTGCGCCTCGCCGTTCCCGCGCCGCCAGGCGGAGCCTTCGTCCTCGAACCGGTGGCCGCCAACGATGTCGCGGCGGTGTGGAGCGAATTCATCGATCTGGTCGCGGTGCTGGGCCTGGCCTGGGCGATCGGCGCGGCCGGCCTGTGGTTCAGCGTCGGCCGAGCCCTGGCGCCGCTCAGGCATTTCTCGGCCGCCTTCGAACGCATCGGACGCGGCGACTACAAGGCCGAAGTCGCCCTGGCCGGTCCGCCGGAGCTGATCGGGGTCGGCCGCTCGGTCAATCAGATGGCCGAGCGCCTGCGGGCCATGCAGTCTCGCACCCACCGGCTGGAGGCGCAGCTCGCCGCCCTGCAGGAAGAAGAGCGGGCCGATCTGGCGCGCGACCTGCATGACGAAATCGGCCCGCATCTGTTCGCCGCCAGCGTCGATGTGGCCATGGCCAGGCGGATGATCGCCGAGGCGCGCCAGGGCGAGGCGTTGCGCCAGATGGACGCCCTGCAGGCGTCGGTCGCGCACATGCAATCCCTGGTCCGCGACATCCTGGCCCGGCTGCGGCCACCCGATCTCATCGATCTCGGCCTTGAGGCGGCGATCGGCGAATTGGCCGCCTTCTGGCGCGCCCGCCATCCGGAGATCGCCATCGCCGTCGAGGTGGCGCACGAGGAGGGGCTGGCGGAAGCGACCCGCGCCACCCTCTATCGCGTGGTGCAAGAGGGACTGGCCAACGCCGTCCGGCATGGCCAACCAAGCCGCATCGACATCAGCATCGACCGAATTTCGGAGCACGAAGTGTTCGCCTGCGTCGCCGACAATGGGGTCGCCAGCGCTGAGCCGGATGGGACCGGCTACGGCTTGATCGGCATGCGCGAACGGGTGCTGGCCGCGGGCGGCGCCCTGACCATCGACCGACAGGGCGGCTGGACGGTGAAGGCGCGATTGCCGGTCGCCCCCGACCCGCTTGAGGCGGCCGCATGAAGATCCTGCTGGTCGATGACCATGCCCTGGTGCGCGACGGTCTGAAGCGCCTCCTCGCCACCCTGCCCGAAGTGCAGATTCTGGAGGCGGCCCAAGGCCGCGACGCCCTGGCGCTGATCCGCCAGGAGCGCCTCGATCTCATCGTCCTCGACCTCAACCTGCCCGGACTTGGCGGCCTGGAGCTCCTGAGGCGGATGGTGCAGGCCGGGGCCGGGCCGATCCTGGTGCTGACCATGCACGCCGAACCCCTTTACGCCCGGCGGGCCCTGGATGCGGGGGCGGCGGGCTATGTCACCAAGAACGCCTCGCCGGCCGAATTGCTCGCCGCGATCCGCAAGGTCACCGCCGGCGGCCGCTATGTGGAGAGCGAACTCGCCCAGACGCTTGCCGCGCCGACCGGCGGCGCGCCGCTCGACCAGCTCACCGCTCGCGAGCTTGAGATAATGCGCCTCCTGGCCAGCGGCTCGAGCCTGGCGGAAATCGCCGAGGCGGTAGGGGTCGGCTACAAAACCGTCGCCAACAACTGCGTGCAGATCAAATCCAAGCTCGGCGTGACCCGCACCGCCGACCTGGTGCGCCTGGCCCTGGCGACCGGCGTGAGCTGACTTTAGCCGCCGCGCTTCATGGTCTCGCGAGCGATGACCAGTTGCTGGATCTGGCTGGATCCCTCGTAGATCCGGAATACCCGCACGTCCCGGTACAGCCGCTCGATGCCATGGTCGGCGACATAGCCGGCCCCGCCAAAAATCTGCACCGCCCGATCGGCCACCCGCCCAACCATCTCAGAGGCGAAATACTTTGAAGACGCAGCCTCGAGCGTGACGCTGGCGCCGGCGTCGCGGCGGCGGGCTGTCTCCAAGGTCAGGGCCCGCGCCGCCAGGGTCTCGGTCTTGGAATCGGCGATCATCGCCTGGACCAGTTGGAACGAGGCGATCGGGGCGCCGAACTGCTTTCGCTCGGCGGCATAGGCGACGCAATCGGCGATCAGGCGCTCGGCCACGCCCACGCACACCGCCGCGATATGTAGTCGGCCGCGGTCGAGCACTTGCATGGCGAGCTTGAAGCCCTCGCCCTCCGCGCCCAGCCGGTTGGCGAGGGGAACGCGCACGCCATCGAAGGTGACATCGCAGATGTGCGCGCCCTGCTGGCCCATCTTTTTCTCGGGCTTGCCGACCGAGAGACCCGGAAGGTCGCGCGGGACCAGGAAGGCCGAGACGCCGGCGGCGCCTTTGACCGCCGGATCGGTGCGGGCCATGACCGTGAACAGGTGGGCGCGGTTGGCGTTGGTGATGAAGCACTTGCCGCCATCGAGCACATAGCCGTCACCCTCGCGACGCGCGCTGGTGCGCACCGCGGCGCTGTCCGAACCCGCCTCCGGCTCGGTGAGGGCGAAGGAGGTAATGATGTCACCGGCGGCGATGCCGGGCAGCCAGCGGGCTTTCTGTTCGTCCGAGCCGAACATCACCAGTCCCTGGCTGCCGATGCCGACGTTGGTGCCGATGGCCGAGCGAAACGCCGGACTGGCGTGGCCCAGCTCCATGGCCACCAGGCATTCCTCCTCCATCGTCAGGCCGAGGCCGCCGTAAGGCTCCGGGATCGACAGGCCGAACAGGCCGAGGGCGCGCATCTCCGCCAGGACGGCGTCGGGAATGGCGTCGGTTTCGGCGACCTCCGCCTCCAGAGGTCTGAGGCGCTCGGTGACGAACCGCCTGACGCCACCCAGAAGCTGGTCGCAGGTCTCGGCGTCGAGGGGCATGGAAGCGGCCTTGTTGCTGCGGCGTTGGCGGCCAAGCCTAAGGTCGTATATCGGCGGCGGCAAACCTTGGGAGGACCGATGGCCGCTGAACCCTGGACGCCTCAGGCGGTCACCGAAGGCGAGTGGGCCGGGTGGACGCTGTGGAGCGCCGATCCGTTCGAACTGCTGGCCGGGCCGTTCTACGCCCGGCAAGACGAGGACGGGCGGCGGATCTGCGCCTTCCGCGCCGAGCGCAAGCATATGAACAGCCACGGGGCGATGCACGGCGGCTGCCTGATGACCTTCGCCGACTATGCGATCTTTTGCCTCGCCTCCGAACACCTGGGGCCCGGCAGCGCGGTCACCGCCCAGATGAGCTGCGATTTTGTCGGCGCCGCTCTTGAGGGTGAGCAGATCGAATGCACCGGCGAGGTGGTGCGGGCCGGCGGGGCCTTGATCTTTCTGCGCGGCGAGATCCGGGCCGAGGGCCGCATCGTCTTCACCTATTCAGCGATCCTCAAGAAGATGCGCAGCGCTCAGCGCGGATAGAGGCTGGCCGGCATGACGCCGACCACCGCCGCGGTCAGGCAGGTGGCGAGAAAACCGGCCAGGCAGGCTTTCCAGACCATCGCCATGATCTCGCTGCGGCGCTCGGGAACCAGGATCGAATAGCCGGCGACGTTGATGCCGACCGAGGCGATGTTAGCGAAACCGCACAGGGCGTAGGTCATCAGCACCCGGCTGCGTTCCGACAGGGCGGCGGCCGGCAGCTTGGCGAGATCGAAAAAGGCGCTGAATTCGGTGAGCACCAGCTTCAGTCCGAGCAGCGAGCCGGCGGTGCGCGCCTCGCTCCATGGCACGCCGATGGCCCAGGCCAGGGGCGCGAACGCCCACCCGAGCAGCCGCTCGATGCTGATCGGGGCCCCGGCCACCGGCCCGACGAGGCCCAGGATGCCGTCGCCCATGGCCACCAGGGCGACAAAGACAATCAAGGTCGCCCCGATCGCCAAGACGATCTGCAGGCCATCGCTGGTCCCGCGCATCAAGGCGTCTATGGAGCTTTCATAGGTCTTGGCGCTGGCGAGGTCATAGGCTTCCGGCGTCTCCGCGGCCGGGTCGCGGGGCGCCAGGATGCGGGCCAGCATCACCCCAGCCGGGGCCGAGATCAGCGAGGCGGTGAGCACATGCGCGGCGGCATGCGGCAGGGCATGCTCGAGGATGGCGGCATAGGCGACCACGGTCGAGCCGGCGACACAGCTCATACCGACCGACAGCAGCAGGAAGAGCTCGGAGCGGGTCAGGCCGGCCAGATAGGCGCGGATGAAGATCGGACCTTCGACCTGACCCATGAAGATGGTCGCCGCGGTGGCCAGGGCTGGGGCGCCGCGCAGGCCCATGGTGCGCTCGAACACCAGGCCGAACCCCATGATCAGCCACTTGAGAATCTTCCAGTGCCACAGCAGGGCCGAGACGGCGCAGATGACCAGGATCACCGGAAGGACGCGGAAGCCCAGCAGAAACAGGCCACTCGGATCGGTGACCGAATAGGGCTGGCCATCGCCGCCGGCCAGGAATCCGAAGACGAACTTCACCCCGGTCTGGGTGGCGGTCGACAGCCCCTGAACGGCCTGGCCGGCGGCCAGCAACACCAGCCTTGAGGGCGGAAACCCGAACAGCAGCAGAATGAGCAGCGCCTGGGCGGCGACGGCGCCCAGCGCCAGGCGCCAGGGAAACCGGGATCGGTCTTCGGAGATCGACCAGCAAAAGCCGATGATCAGGACGACGCCGAACAGGCTTTGCGCATTGTGTGCGTCGAACATCGTCGATCCCCCGCCCGATGGACCTGGATAGCAAGTCGGACGAGCCGCGAACACTGGCGGCGGCACGGCTTTGCAACCGGCCGGGCGGAAGGCTAAACGGGGCGATGGGTACGCGTTGAGCGACGTCTTCATTTCCTAACGCCCGCGCCATAGCCGAGCGCGCGGATGGCCTCGCCGATCACGCCCGCCTCTCGCGCGCTGTCGCCCGCAACACCGCCTTCACGTTCAAGCACAAAGCCTTGCCGATCACTCAACTGGCCAAGGAGCTTGGCGTCGGTCATGTGCTGGAGGGGAGCGTCCGCAAGGCTGGCAATCGGGTGCGGATCACCGCCCAACTCATCGACGGCGTCAGTGGCGGCCACGCGTGGGCCGAGCGCTGGGATCGCGACCTGACCGACATCTTCGCCTTGCAGGACGAGATCAGCCAGGCGGTGGTCGCGGCGCTCAAGGTCAAGCTGCTGCCGGAAGAGAAAAAGGCGATTGAGCGGCGCGGCACGGACAACGTCGAGGCCTACAATCTCTACCTGATGGCCCGGCGGCACTATCTGGGCCAATCGGCGAAAAAATGGGATCTGGTCATCCGCCTTTGCCAAGGGGCCATTGAAATGGACCCAACATATGCGCGCGCCTGGGCTCTCATGGCGGTTTCCAAAGCCGCGGCGTCCACCAGCTATCAGGCGAGCCATTTCGGAGACGACGG
>DATBOH010000025.1:0-8531 GCA_036553915.1 Caulobacteraceae bacterium
GCCGAAACACCGCTCGCGGCCAAACTCAAAACCGTCGCGACCGCGCCAAGCCGCATGTGAGTCCTCTCCATTCAACCCTTCAAAGCACCGGGCTTCTGTCGCAAGGCGATATAGAGCGCGCCGTCACCGCCATGTCGACGGTGGGCGGGCGCAATGCCGGCGACCAGATCACGCAGTGGCGGCTCGGCCAGCCATTCAGGCGCCCGGCGGCGCAGCAATCCCTCGCCGCGGATCCCTTTGCCGGTGATCACCAGAACGCCACGTAGTCCGCGAGCCTGAGCGTCCAGCAAAAATCGGGTCAGCGTCGATCGGGCGGCATCCTGGCTCTCGCCGTGCAAATCCAAACGGGCGGTGAGCGGTTCGCGGCCCAGGCTCATGCGGCGAAGCCGACGCGGTTCGATGGCCTCCAGGGCGCGAGACGGCCCTCCCGCATGTCGTTTTGGCCGATCGCTGCGCGCTGCGTGGGGGGGATGCATCTCTCCCGGTGGCGGCCCGCTTGGCGCAATAGGTCTCACACGTCCCGGTAGCGGCCGAACAGTCGCGGTCAGTCTGGCCCAATAGTGAAGGTCGGCGTCACGCAAATTCAGCGCGCCTCCAGGAGATATAGACGCAGGTCGTGGCGGATGCGTCCGGCTTCGGCGCCGGCGGCGGCCCCGCGCCCTACATAGAGATCGACGCGATCTGGCCCCTTGATGGCTGACCCGGTGTCCAGCGCCACGGTCAGCCGCCGATAGGTGGGAAAGGCGCCAGCCAGCGTCGGAGCGTCGGCGGCGATCCAAAGCAACTCGCCATACCGATGGTAGGCAGGGTCCACGGCGATGGCCCGGCCGGAGAGAAGGCGCAGTCCCGCCGAACCGGCGGGATCCTGACCATCGTCACTCTCCAGGCGATAGAAGACATAGCGGGGGTCCGTATCCATAATGGCCTGCGCTTCGGCGCCTCGATGATCGGCGAGCCAGTCATGAATGGCGCTCGCCGAGGCGGCGTCGGCGTCAAGCAGGCCAGCCGCTGTCATCGTCTTGGCGACGCCCACGAACCGGGCGCCATTGGCGCCGGCGAACACCGCCCTGACGCGCTCCCCGCCAGGCAAGGCCAGCACCCCGGCCCCTTGGATCTGCATGAAGAACAGGTCTTCGGGGCGCATCCAGGCCAGCGCGTCCGTGGCTGGCCGGGACTCGATGGCGGCCCGATCGGCGTAGGCAGAACGGCCGGCGGCCGTCCGGTCGGCCGGCGGCAGATCGCCCGGGGGTGGCCGAACCGGCGCGCTGAAGTCTTCCGCCGGGCGCAGCCGGGCAGGATAGATCGGCATGTAGTAGCCAGTCAGTCGGCCTTCGCCGTCGATCGTCCGGGCGACAAAGTGTTGTTCCAGAAAGCGGCGCGCCGTCTCTTCGTCAGGCGCTGTCGGTAGCTTGGCGCACAGGCGCTTAAACTCAACATCGGGCGCCAAGGGGCAGGCGGCGCGTACCGCCGAGATGGCCGCCCGGTGATCGTCCTCGGTCCAACCCGGCAAGCTGGTGAGCGGCAAGGTGGCCGAGAGCGATTGCGCCGCCAATCGCGGGGCAATCCCGCCAAGTGCGACACCCAAGGCGACGGCGGCGACCCCAGCGCCGATGCGCGCCACCGATTTAAGCCTCGGCGGCGTCGACGTGGATCAGGGTCCAGTTGGGATTGCGGCTCTTGATGGTGCGCTCGAAGGTCCAGATTTCCGCGGTCCGATGGTCGTCGACCGCATCGCCGGCGCTATCGTGGCTGCGATTACGCAGTTCAGCCAGAAACCGCACCGCCGCCCGCGCAAGATCGTCGACCACGCTGATCGTCTCGATATCGGCGCGGGGTGGTTGCAAAAATTCGACCGTCTCGGTCCGACCGGCGGCCTCGCGCTCGCGCATGGCGGTCTCGAAGCCGTCCATGACGGCCGGTGCGAGCAGCGGCTGAAGGGTCGCTCTGTCACCCTCGGCGAAAGCCTTGACGATGGTCTGATAGGCCTGCCGGGCGCCTTGGAGGAACTGGCTTGGATCGAAGGTCGCGTCGCGGGCCCGGAGCGCCGCTACGCCTAGCATCGGCGCGGCTGCGAGCGGCGGCATGGCCGCGCGACCCTCAACGACCGCCTGGCCAAGCACCGGCTGATTGGCGGCCTCGGGCCCGCGTCCAACCCGCCGCCCGAGCACCGCATAGAGCTGGAACAGCACGACGCCAGCCAGAACCCCTAGAATGATGAACTCGATCACTTGCATCGCCAGAAATAATGTCCAGGACCGTCGTTTCGCTTCAATATAGGGTATCGGCCGCCGATCAAAAGCCTAACCGTTCGCCGGTGTCGGCCCGCGTTGCTTCGCCGCATGCGCCATGTTAGCGAGCCCGCTCCCCGCGCCCAGCGCCCGATTTCAAGAGCCGAGATGTCCGACGTTCCGACCGATTTTATTCAGCCTGGCTCCAACGGTTCAGACACCGAGGCCCAGCCCGGAATTCGTATCCTGGCCCAGTATATCAAGGACCTGTCTTTCGAAAGCCCGCGTGCGCCAGAATCCCTGCGCATGGGGACGACGCCGCCGCAGATCGACCTTAACGTAGAGCTGAACGCCAACGGCCGTGAGGATGGATTTTACGAGGCTGAGCTCAAGCTTACCGCCCGAGCGGCCCACGAAAGCGAGACGGTTTTTCACATTGAACTCGTCTACGCCGGCCTGTTTCAGATCGTCGGCGTCCCCGCACAGGATCTTGAGCCGGTGCTGATGATCGAGTGCCCACGTTATCTGTTTCCGTTCGCCCGCCGTCTGATCGCCGACCTCACATCCGAGGGCGGTTTCCCGCCGTTTCGCCTCGAGCCGATCGATTTCGGCGGCATCTATGCGGCCCGTCTCGCCCAGCAGCAGGGCCAAAGCGCCGGATCCGCTTAGGGCGTAGAGTTCGCGGCGTCGGCTATTCCGGTCTGAGCCAGATAGCCGCCTTCAGCTCCGCAGCTACAAAGGCCGCATGGGCGGCGGCCTCAGCTTGCGTCAGTCGCGGCCCCAGCGGCCGGGGCCGCGGCGCGTGCGCGATGTCGACGGCTTGGCGGCGCGTCCCGACTGAAGCCCCCTCCAGATCTAGACGGCGCTCGCGACCGCCGCGCAACTCCAGATAGACGTTGGCCAGCAGTCGGGCGTCGATCAGCGCTCCATGCTTTTCGCGTTCCGCGAGAGATATCCGAAACCGCTTACAGAGGGAGTCGAGGGAATTCGACATGCCCGGAAATCGCTTCTGAGCCAGCGACAGGGTGTCGATCCAACGGCTTTCGGCAAGGATCGGTGATCCGGCCCGCGACAGCTCGAAATTGACGAACTCGCGATCAAAGGCGGCGTTATGGGCGATCAGGGGCGCCTCGGCGATGAAATCGATCAGCGCGTCGACGACCTCGGCGGCGGCGAAACGGGGCTTGCCCTCCAGTTTGGCCAGGGAGATGCCGTGGATGCGTTCGGCCTCGAGCGGGATATCGCGGTCCGGGTGCACATAGGCGTGAAAGTGCCGCCCGGTCGGGACAAAGCCGTCAAGCTCGACGCAGGCGATTTCGATGACCCGATGGCCGTCGCGCGGACTCAGGCCTGTGGTCTCCACATCGAGGCAGATTTCGCGCGCCATGGCCGAATTTATTGGCCTGCTTTGCCGGCTTGGCGCAAGGCGGAGATGACGGCGCCAACCTGATCCCGAGCCGCGTCAAATCCGAGAGCGGTGTCGATGACGAAGTCCGCGCGGTCGCGCTTTTGGGCGTCTGGCGTCTGAGCCTCGAGAATGGCGCGCAGTTTCGCCTCTGTCATGCCGGGGCGCGCCAGGACTCTTTGGCGCTGGACTGAGCCCGGCGCGGTCACCACCACCACCTTGTTCACGGCGGTCTCGCCGCCGGTCTCGAACAGGAGCGGAATATCCAGGACAACCAGCGACGCCCCTTCCGCTTCGGCGGTGCGAAAAAATCGCTGGCGGCTTTCGGCCAGTAGCGGATGAACGATCCGGTTCAGCCGTTGCAGGGCCGCGGCATCTCCAAGCACGCGTTCGCCAAGCTTGTTGCGATCTATGGCCCCGGCCGAAGCCACCCCAGGAAAGGCCTGTTCGACAGGGCCGACGGCGGCCCCGCCGACCGCGTACAGCTTCCGGACCTCGGCGTCGGCGTCATAGACGGGGACTCCGGCCTCAGCGAACATCGCCGCAGTGGTCGATTTGCCCATCCCCACCGAACCGGTCAGGCCGACGACGATCATGGGACCGACATGGCCGCGATAGCCACCGCTCGTACGTCGATATCGGGAACCTCGACGCCGAACAGAGCGGAGAAGCTCGGCCGGGCCTGGCCAATCAACATGGCCAGCCCGTCCACGGTCGCCAGGCCGCGCGCCCGAGCCCGCCGCAGGAACGGCGTGAGCACAGGTCTGTAGGCCATGTCCAAGACAATGGCGTTCGGCGCCGCCGCCGCCAGGCTCACCGCCGGATCGACCGCGGTGGCGTTGACGATCGCGACCGCTCCATCCAAGGCGGCATCGGACTCACCGAGATCGTGCGCACTGACCCGCTCGCCGAAATACGACGCCAGGTCGGCGGCCCGCGCGGGCGAGCGATTGAGGATCCGCACCTGCGGCGCGCCGGCCTCGAGCAGGGCCAAGGCAGCGCCAGCCGCCGCCCCGCCCGCCCCGATGATCGCCGCCGGCCCGTCTTGCGGCGTGTAGCCTGGCGCCTGCTCAGCGAAAGCCGCCAACAACCCCTCGCCATCGGTGTTGTCGGCCAGGACCGCGCCGTCTCCATCGAGGGTGAGCAGATTGGCCGCCCCCGCGCGCTCCGCCCGCGCGCTGGCCACATCGGCGCTGGCCAGGGCCTCGGCCTTGAATGGCGCGGTCACGTTCAGGCCTAGCACCAGTCGCGCCCTCAGAGCGGAAACGAGTTCGCTCAGTCCATCGGGTTCGAAAGCCAGGTAGACGGCGTCGATGCCGGCCGCGCCCAACCACGCATTATGGATCGCGGGGCTGAGCGATTGGCGGATTGGCCTGCCAACGACGCCTGCTAGCCTCGTGGCCGCGGTGATCTTCATGACTGCAACGCCCCGAGTTCGCGCAACGCCCCGAGGAGCTCGACCAGCGGCAGGCCGAGAACCGAGAAATAGTCACCGTCGATATGCTCGAAAAGCTGGGCGCCGAGCCCCTCAAGATGATAGGCGCCCGCCGATCCCAGGATCACCGCCCCGCAGCGCTCCAGATAGTCCTCCAGCCAGGCGTCGGAAAAGGCGCGGACCCTCAAAATGGCGGTGCGGCGCGCGGCCCACACTGTCGCGCCGTCACGCACAATCGCCGCCGCCGTATGCAGTTGGTGCGATCGACCACGAAGCGCCAGAAGCTGGCGCCTCGCCATGGCCGCGGTCTGGGGTTTGTCCAGCCGGGCGCCGTCCAGTTCCAAAGTCTGGTCAGCGCCGATCACGAAGGCCCCGGGCTCGGTACTGACAGCATGAGCCTTCGCCGCCGCCAGATGCTCGGCCAGATCGGCCGGCCCAAGCCCGGAAACCGCTTTGATCCGGCGCTCATCCGCGGCGGTCGGTCCGACCGTGAACTCCACGCCAGCATCGCGGAGCAGGCGCATCCGCGTCACGCTCGACGATGCCAGGAGAATCACCCCAGCACCTCGACCTGGCCCCGGCCCCCCGAGATGATGTTGATCACCGCCGCCGCGGTCTCTTCCACCGACCGGCGGGTGACATCGATGACCGGCCAGTGACGGCGCTCGAACAGGCGCCGCGCCGCCACTGTCTCGGCGCGCACTGCGTCGCTGTCCACGTAGCTGCTCTCGCGCGTTTCATTGAGGGCGCGCAGGCGATTCCGGCGCAGCAGGATCAGACGGTCTGGCGAAACCGTCAGGCCGACCACCGGCACCCCGTCCAGGGTTTCCAGGCTGGTCGGCAGAGGCGTCGAAGGCACAAGGGGAACATTCGCCGCGCGAACACCGCGGTGAGCCAGGTAGATGCAGGTCGGCGTCTTTGAGGTTCGCGAAACCCCGACCAGCACGACATCGGCGCGGGCCAAATCGGGCCCACCCTGCCCGTCGTCATGGCCAAGCGCGTAGGAAAGCGCATCCATGCGGTTGAAATAGTCGGTATCGAGCGAATATTGCGCCCCCACCCGGGTCGACAGCGGCGCCCCCAGATAGCGCGACAACACCGTCACCAACGGATCGAGGGCGCCAATGCAAGGCATGTCGAGCTTCTGGCACCCACTTTCCAGCGCCGACCGCAGCGTCTGATCGACGATGGTATGCAGGACGACGCCGGGGGCCTCGGCGATTTCGCCCAAGGCTCGCTCGAGCTGCTTCTGCGACCGCACCAGGGCATAGATATGCTCGATCGGCAGGACGTTGTTGAACCGGGCGCAAACCGCCCGGGCCATGGCGTTCAGCGTTTCACCGGTCGAATCCGATACCAGGTGAACGTGGAAATAGGTCGCCAGTCGCGCCGCGTTCATCAATGGGTCCGAAAATTTCTCTGTGGGGCCATGGTTAACAGATCTTTAATAGGCTTCTGGAAAACGGCCATCGGCTGACCGTCTAGCACACAGCCGGCGGCGTCGCTTTGCGGGCCGGTGGGCTTCGATGCGACATATGCCGCGTTTCTCCCAGGATTGCTTTCCCTCACAGCCGTTCCTGCGTCTTTTGCAGGAACGAGGCAGCAAAGGCGTGGATCATCCTGTGGCCCACCGGGGGATCGCCGACGAATTCACAAAGTCCGACTTGGGGTTGCCAGATTTTCCCCGTTCCCATGTTGCCGGATCAATGGCCTGGGGACCGCCTGTGCATCCCCTGGGGATCACGGTTCGGTGCGGTTGAATTGTCCTCACCAGACACATCACTACTGATCTTCATTCCTCAAGACTCTTGAAAAATGAATAGGAGAAGAAGGCGTGGCCGGGGTTGAGCTTGGCAAGCCCCGACGGCTAAGTCGGTGGCGATGAAGCTTCTTGATGTCCTGACCGGCCAGAGCGTCGCCAACCCGCCGATTTGGTTCATGCGCCAGGCGGGGCGGTCCTTGCCTGAATATCACGTCCTTCGGGCGACCAGTCCGGACTTCATCGCCTTTTGCCTCGATCCGGCCAAGGCGGCGGAGGCGACGCTACAGCCGATGCGCAGGTTCGCTTTCGACGCCGCGATCGTCTTCGCCGACATACTCCTAGCCCCCATGGCGCTTGGCCAGAAGGTCTGGTTCGTCGAGGGCGAAGGGCCCAGGCTCGGGCCGCTTCCCGAGCTCGCGGCGATGGCCGATCGGGCGCTTTCTTGCGGCGAACGCCTGTCGTCTGTGGGGGAGACCTTGGAACGGGTGCGGGCGACGCTGGAGCCTGAACGGACTCTGATCGGCTTCGCGGGCGGCCCGTGGACTGTGGCGACTTACATGCTCCTGGGTCGCGGCGGGGATCGGGAGCCGGCGCGCCAGAGCGCCTATGAGACCCCTGGTCAGGTGCAAGCCCTGATCAAGATCCTCATCCTGGCGACGGTCGACTATCTGGCGATGCAGGCGCGGGCTGGGGCGCAGGTTCTGCAAATCTTCGAATCCTGGGCCGAGTCCCTGCCCGAAGATCAGTTCGAAGCACTTGTCGTGGTGCCGCACGCGGAAATCGTCCGCGGTCTCCGGGACAGAGGCGTTACCACCCCGATCATCGGCTTCCCGCGCGGCGCAGGCGCACTCGTCGAGGGCTATGGCGAGCGCGCCGGCGTGCAGGCGGTGGGCCTGGATACGCAGGCAAGCGCCGAGCTCGGCCGCCGCATCCAGCAAAAGCGGGCGATCCAGGGCGCCCTGGATCCCTTGTTGCTGCGCACAGGCGGCGCGGCGCTGGACCGCCGGGTCGATACGTTGCTCGAACAATGGTCGGGGGGGCCGCACATCTTCAACCTTGGGCACGGCGTGTTGCCGGATACCCCGATCGCCAACATCAGCCGGGTCGTGGAGCGGGTGACCGGGCGATGAGCAAAGAGCCGCGCCGGTTGGCGGTGGTGCTGTTCAATCTCGGCGGCCCCGACCGCCTGGAAGCTGTCCGGCCGTTTCTGCGCAATCTGTTCGCCGATCCGGCGATCATCGATCTGCCGGCCCCGCTCCGCAAAATCCTGGCCGAGCTTATCGCCCGGTCGCGCAACGCCAAGGCGTGCGCCAACTATGCGGTCATGGGCGGCGCATCGCCGTTGCTGGCCAATACCAGGGCCCAGGCGCTGGCGCTGCAAGCGGCGCTTCAGGATCGCGCCGATTCCGCGCGGGTGTTCGTCGGCATGCGGTACTGGGAGCCGTTCATCGACGAGGTCGCAAAGGATGTAGCGGCGTTTGCACCGACGGACGTGGTGCTGGCGCCGCTCTTTCCTCAGTTTTCAACCACGACTTCCGGATCGGCGCTGGCGGCTTGGCGAGGCGCCTATCGCGGCCCCGGGCGGACCCATGGTCTCTGCTGTTGGTTTGCCAACCGCGGCTTCATTGAGGCCCATGTCGGGGCCATCAAGCGGACCTGGGAAACGGCGGGTCGACCCCAGGCGCGGCTGCTGTTCTCCGC
>DATBOH010000039.1:0-3340 GCA_036553915.1 Caulobacteraceae bacterium
GCCGCGCCACACAGCCACTCCGGCCAGGGCAAGAATCGCCACGACCAGAAAGCCTATGATAAGATTGGAGCGCTTCACTGGGGCAGGGTGGAGTTCCGCGCCTCGCCAAAGCGATGAGGTGGGGGAGTCCCTGAGGGCATGGCGACGGCGACCATAGAGTCTTTGGCGGGTGTGCGGCCGGCGGGAGCGCCGCGCCTCACCACGCCGGGCTTTCCGGGCGATACGCTGGCCGGCCTCGCCGCGCAAGTTCCCGGAATCGGTGTCGGCCGCATCAAGACCCGCACCCTGATCGTGTTGCGCCTGCTCGGCGTCGCCGGCCAGGCCGCGGCGATCGTCTTCGTCGGTCAGATCCTGCGCTTTCCCGTACCCTATCTTCCCTGCGCGGTGCTGATCGGGCTCTCGGCCCTGTTCAATTTGCTGCTGATGATCTCGCCGGCCAGCCGTCGCCTGGCCAAGACCTGGGAGGCCGGCGGCCAGCTGATCTTCGACATCGCCCAGATCGCCGGTCTGCTTCTATTCACCGGTGGACTAACCAATCCATTCTGCATCTTGATGGTCGTGCCGGTGACCGTGGCCTTTGCGACTCTGCCGCCGCGCTGGGCCGTGGCCATGGGCGCTGTGGCGGCGGTCTTCGCCCTCACCCTGGTTTTCGCCGCCCTGCCGCTACCCTGGAGGACGGCTGAGCCCTTCCATCTGCCGTTGCTCTACCGGATCGGATGCGCGGTGGCGTTGATGCTGGCCATGAGCGTCACCGGGGGTTTCGCCTTCTGGAGCGCCAACCGCTCCTCGCAGATGGAGTTGGCCCTACACGTCACCGAGACGGTTTTGGCCCGCGAACAGCGCGTTTCGGCCCTGGGAGCCCTGGCGGCCGCCGCCGCCCACGAACTCGGCACCCCCCTGACCACCATTACCGTCGTCGCCAAGGAGCTGGCCCGCGAAACCCCCGAGGGGCCCCTGCGCGAGGATGCTTGGCTGCTGATGGACGAGGCGCAGCGCTGCCGTGGGATCCTCAAACGCCTCACAGACACGCCTGAAGACACCGAAATCGCGCAGCGCGTCAGCCTTGAGGAATTCCTCGACGACATCGTCGTTCCATATGAAGGCGATCCAGTCGTCCGCGTGGAGGCCCTGGTGAGCGGGGCGGCCAACGCCGCGGCCCCGAATATCTGGCGACGCACCGAGATCATCCACGCCCTCAACTCCTTCGTGGAAAACGCCGTGGACTTCGCCGAGGGCGAGATACTGCTGACCGCCAAGTTCGATTCCCGGTACATCACCATCCAGGTGGCGGACGATGGCCCTGGCTTCGCCTCGGAAATTCTCGATCGCCTCGGCGATCCCTATGTCACCACGAGGCCAGGAGCCGAAGGCTCCCGCACCGGACATGTGGGCATGGGGCTTGGCTTTTTCATCGCCAAGACGCTGCTGGAACGCACCGGCGCCACGGTCGCATTCCGCAATGGCCGACGCCGTGGAGCCATCGTCAGCGCCCGCTGGCCGAGATCGGCGATCGAGGTCGCCGACTGAGCAAGTCACCGCTCAGCTTGCATTTTTCCACCCAAGTGCGACATTTTGTACCAGGGTAAGGCCGCTGCGCATATCGGCGGCCACACGAGTGTTTCGGGGCGGGATTCATGAGCGACTACCATCCTGGGCTGGCCGATCTCGTCGATCGCAGTCTGTTGTTGCTTGATGACGACACGGTGCTGCGTAACCGACTGGGCCGGGCGCTGGAATCGCGCGGGTTCCACACCACCTTGGCCGAATCGGTCGAACAGGCGGTGGCGTCGGTCCGGGCTTCACCACCCGCCTTTGCGGTCCTCGACATGCGCCTTGAAGACGGCTCCGGCCTGAGCGTCGTCGACCTGCTTCGCGAAGTCCGCCCCGACGCCCGCATCATCATGCTGACCGGCTATGGGAATATCGCCACGGCCGTGGCGGCCGTGAAGGCCGGTGTGGTCGACTATCTCTCCAAACCGGCCGACGCCGACAATGTCGTCGTGGCGCTGTTGAACGCCGGAGGGGGCGCCCCCAACCCACCGGAAAATCCGATGAGCGCCGACCGCGTGCGCTGGGAACATATCCAGCGCGTCTATCAACAGTGCGGATCGAATGTTTCGGAGACTGCGCGGCGGCTCAACATGCATCGCCGCACCCTCCAGCGCATTCTGTCCAAGCGCGCGCCCCGCTGAGGCGATAGGCGCTCGGTACGGCCCTCAGGCGGCCTTGGCGGCCACCGCCTCCCAGGTCGTGGCCTGGAGGCTCGACCGGCCTTTCATGCGCGTCAACCAGTCGACAAGATTGGCGGATCCGGCCGTCAGTGGGGGCCATTCCGGCGTCTCGGCCAGAAAATCGAGTTGCGGCGCGACCATCAGGTCGGCGAGGCTGACGGCGTCGCCCGCGAAACAGGCTTGGTCACCAAGTAGGCGCGACAATTCGGCGAACACCTGGCGCGCCTTGGGCATCGCCGCTTCAATGGCCGCCTCGTCGGCGGTGAGTCCCATCAGCCTGGGTCCGACAATGCGCTGAAAGGCAATTACATTGCCGACCCCTTGGAAGAGATACCAGTCGCTGATGTTCATCACCTGGTCCATGCGGGCCGCCTGGCGCGGATCGCGGGGCGTCAGGGCCGGTTCTACGAGGACCCGATCCAGATAGCGCAGGATCGCCTGGGTCTCGTAGAGTCGGAAATCGCCGTGATCGAGCACCGGCATGCGCCCGAATGGATGCCGGGAAAGGTGCGGCTGGCTTTTCAGGCCGCCCGGAGCGATGGGCGCCACCCGATAGGGCGCGCGCTTTTCTTCCAGCGTCGCCATGACGGATCGGGCGAACGGGCTGCCGGCGATGGTGTGGATGACGAAGTCGGACATGGCTTTCCTTTCGATCAGACTTTGGTCGTGGCGTCGGCGTTGGCGAAGTCGGCGAAGTCGGCCATTCGGCTGGGCCAGCCGCCGCCCAGCTGACCGGCGATCTTCTCGGCCGCATCGCCGAAGCGCTCCAGGTTGCGATGCTCCAGAGTGATCAGGGTCCCGCCGCCTGTCGCCGGTGCGAAGCTCAATTCGACCTCGGTGACGAAGTCGGGATCGTAGGTCCAGGCGCTGTCAAGTTGCCAGGCCAGGAGCAACCGTGATGGCGGGGCCCATTCGATCACCCTGCCCCATTGGATCTCGACATCCTCGGCATCGCGCTCATACCAGCGACCGCCGTTGCGCGGCTCGATGACGATGGCGGCGTGCGTCTTGCCGACCGTTTTGCCGGCCGGCCACCAGCGCCCGATCTGGGCGGTGAAGAGTTCGAAGGCGCGGGCCGGGGGCGTCTTGACCGTTACCGTGCGCACAAT
>DATBOH010000082.1:0-19345 GCA_036553915.1 Caulobacteraceae bacterium
CGCGAGGGCGGCTACCGAGGCCCCTGGCGCGCCGCCCAAGGACGAAGGCGCGGCCCTGACCGCCGCCCGCAACGCCATGCCGGTCGATTGCAACAAACCGGCCGCCTTCGACGATGGCGGCGACAAGATTCGCTCGCCCGACGGTCAGGCTTTCCAGGCTTATCTGCGGGGGACGCAAGCCTTCTACGTCGGCGACTTCGATGTCGCCGCCCTCCGTTTCGCGAGCCTCAGGGCCGCGCGCTCGCCATGGCTTCGGGAAACCGGCCTCTACATGCTGGCCCGGGTTGAAGTGAACCGCATGCAGGCCGGAGTCTTTGACGAGTATGGCGCGTTCAAGACGCCGGCTCCGGCCGACGCCACGGCTCGAACGATGGGAGCTCTGGCGACCTATCTCAAGGCCTATCCCAGGGGTCGGTACGCCGACTCCGCCCGCGGCCTCACCCGGCGAGCCTGGTGGCTGGGCGGCCGAATTGACAAGCTGGCCGCCGTCTATGCCGGCTTGGCCGCCGAGAACCCCGCGAACCGGGGTGTCAGCGACGTCGATCTCGCCAACGAGATCGACAACAAGCTGCTGGGCGCGGCCAAGGTGGCCGACCTCGCCGATCCCCTTTTGGCGGCGGTGATCGACCTGCAGCAGATGCGCCTGCCGGCCGAAGATGACGCAACTGCTGCCGCGGCGAAGCCGCCGCCGCCCGTCGATCTGGAATCCCAGCGCGGCAAATTCGCTGGCCACCCGGCGCTTTTCGACTACCTGCTCGCGGTCCGCGCCTTCTATCGCGACCATCGGCCGAGCGAGGTGCTGCGGCTGATCCCCGAAGACAGTGGCCGATCGGACCTCGACACCCTGGCCTTCAGCCGCCAGATGCTGCGCGGCATGGCGCTGGACGCCACGTCGGATCCGAAGGTCCGTGGCGTGTGGCTGGCCTTGGCCGCGCGCGCCAGCGGCCCGTTCCAGCCGGCCGCGGTCGAGCTGGCGATCGCCTGGCATGACGAGAGAGCCGGGACTCTCGACAAGACCTTTGCCGCTGGTTCGCCGGTGCGGGGCGCGGCGATCCGCGCCATCCTGCTCAGCCACGCGGCCGGCCCCGACTTGTTGAGGCGGCAAGCCGAGGCGCCAGGCGCCCTCCCCAAGGAGCGGGAAGTCGCTCTCTTCACCCTGCTCTACAAGGAGCTGACCCGCGGCCGTTATGGCGACTACCTCAAGGACGTGACGCTGATCCCGCTCGCGGCCAGGATCCAACCCAAGGACGGCGACGCCAGTTCCTACAGCTACGCGCAGAGTCACGACACCTGGGACCAGCCGACGCCGCTTTGGACGTTTGTGCAGCCAGCCGGAGGCGCCTACGCCTGCCCGACGCTGTCCGAGACGGCCGGGCGGCTGATGCGGGGCGGCGAGGCACGCGCGCGGATGTGCCTTGCCGAATGGGTAAGGACCTATGGCTATGACGGATTCTATCTCGATACGCCGCCTGGCAAGGCGGAATTGGGCGGCGCTGGCCATCCCTTTCGCGGCCCGGTCTATTCGCGCCTGGAAACCTATCGCCAGGTCATCGCCGACCCTAAGGCGGGATCGGAGGACACGGCCTACGCCCTCTATCGTGCGGTCAACTGCTATGGTCCGTCAGGGAACAACCACTGCGGCGGGATCGAGGCGCCGCCGGCTCAACGCAAGGCCTGGTTCCAGCGCCTGAAGACCGCGTATCCGTCCTCGCCCTGGTCGCGGAAACAGAAGTACGTCTGGTAGGTCGTTGCGCCTGGTCGCGGCCCTGGTGCTGGCGGCAAGCGCCGCCTTAGCCGCGGCGGCCAGCGCCGCGTCAGTGGACCCGGCCCGTTATGATGCTTTCTGGCTGTGGGCGGGGGTGAGGCCGCAACCGGCGCTTGCGGGGGCCAAGCGGGTCTATCTGCTGGCCAGCGAAGTCAGGCCCGGCCACCCCACTCGGCTGATCGCCCAGCGGCCGGCGACGCCGCGCCTGACCGGCCCCGACGTCTGGATGGTGGTGCGGGTCGAGACCCTCCGCTGGTCGCCAGAGGTTCACCGTCAGCTGCTGGCGGACGTGGCGCGCTGGCGATCGGCGGGCGATCGCCTGACCGGGGTGCAGATCGATTTCGACGCCCGCACTCGCCACCTCTCGGAATACGCCGCCTTCCTCGCCGACTTCAGGCATGAACTGCCGCCCGACCTGCGCCTGGGCGTCACCGGCCTGCTGGACTGGAGCCCGAACGCCGATCCCGCGGCCTTGGACGCGCTTGTGGGCGTGGTCGATGAGATGGTGGTGCAGACCTATCAGGGCCGCCATGTCATCCCGAACTATGAGCGCTATCTGAGCGGGCTCTCGCGCCTGAAGATCCCATTCCGCATCGGCCTGTTGCAGGACAGCGACTGGCGCGCGCCGCCAGCGCTGGCCGCCAACCCGCGCTTTCGCGGCTACGTGGTGTTTCTGAAGAATCCCTAGCTTGGGTTTCACGTGGTCAGGCGGTCGCCGCTGGCGGCGGCGCGGTCTCGGGCAGTTCGAGGTCGGCCCACACCCTGATCTGCGGCAGCCGGACAATCGCCTCGGTCACCACCACATAGCCGAGCAGCAGGCCAAGATCGCCGAGCCAGATGCCGGAAGAGGCGACGCCGCCCATCCCAAACGGTTTCACCAGCAGGATAAACAGGATGTTGTTGGCGGCGTGGGCGCCGGTGGAAAGCTCGATGCCGCCTGAGCGCAAGGTCATATAGGCGAAGCCGGCCCCCATCACCGCATGGTTGAGGAACACCTCGGGGGTGAAGTCGAAATGGGCCGCCGAAAACACGATGGCGGTAACCCCGATCAGCACCAACGGGCGGCGGCTGAAGGCGGCAAGCTGGCGCAGCAGCCAGCCGCGAAACATCAGCTCTTCGGCGGCGGCGGCCGGGATCAGCAGGCCGGCGGCGATAGCGTAGACGCCGCGGCCGACCAGGGTCGGGGCGATCCCAACCATCGGCGGCCTTATCGGGTGGGCCAGGGACAGACGCCCGGCAATGATCAGGGGGCTCATCACCACGACCGACAGCACCAGACCCATCAGCATCAGGCGCCAGCGCACATGGCTGGCGGCGGTGATGTAGCGACGGAACGGCCGGTGGGTCATGACCGCCGCCAGGGAGACGAAGGCCAATGGGAAGGCGCCGTCGGTGGCGGTCGACTCGATCAGTCGCAGCAGGGTGATCCCGAGATCGTGGAAGTGCGAATCCTCGAACATCAGGGCGACCTTGCCGAGGCCGAGCAAGCCTTCGCGGCCGAGACCGATCATGAAGGTGTAGGGAACCATGATCAGGATCCAGCAGGCCACGGACGCCACCAGGCCGACGCAGCCGCCGGCGATGATCGTGGCGGCAAGCCGCGGCGCTTCGCGATCGCGCGGGCCAAGATCGGCCAGGAAACTCGACTGACCCAGACCGCGCCAGACGCCGCCCATCACGCCACCTTTTGGACCTCGCCCTGTCATCGGCTAGAACGCGGCGAATCCAAAGGCCTTTGCCGTGCGAATCGTGGCTGGCGAGCAACGCGGGCGCTTCCTTGTGGCGCCAAAGGGACAGTCGACCCGGCCAACGGCCGACAAGACCCGACAGGCGATCTTCAATGTGCTCGAACACGCGCCCTGGGGCCGACGGCTGGGCGGGGCGCGGGTGGTCGACCTCTTCGCCGGTTCCGGGGCGCTGGGGCTGGAAGCGCTGTCGCGCGGCGCCGCATCCTGCCTGTTCGTGGACAGCGACGCTGAGGCGCGCACGGCGATCGCCGCCAATCTCGACGCTCTCGGCTTGACGGGGCGCGCGCGCATCGCCTCGCTGCTAGCGGGCGAAGGCTCAGGCGATCTAGTGTTCCTTGACCCGCCCTATGGCGCGGCGCTGCTCGAACCGGCGCTTGGCCGCCTGGTGGACGGCGGCTGGCTGGCCGCGGGAGCCCTGGTCATCGCCGAGCGTGGGGCCGACGAACCGGCCCCGGCGGCCGCGGGGTACGCCCTGCTCGATGAGCGGCGCTGGGGGGCGGCGCGGGTGAGTTTCCTGACGCCTCTCTGACAGGAGGCCTATCGACGCCCGAACAGCCGCTCGATATCGGCCAGCTTCAGCTCGACATAGGTTGGCCGCCCATGGTTGCACTGACCCGAATGCGGGGTCGCCTCCATCTGCCGCAGCAGGGCGTTCATCTCCTCGGCCGTGAGACGGCGGCCGGCCCGCACTGAACCATGACAGGCCATGGTCGAACAGACCTCAGCGAGGCGCTCGGCCAGGGCCAGGGCGGCGCCATTCTCGGCCACATCGTCGGCGATATCGCGGACGAGGCCAGCGATCTCGGTCTCTCCGAGCAGGGCCGGGATTTCGCGCACCAATACCGCCCCGACGCCGAAAGCTTCGATGACCAGGCCGAGGCCGGCGAGCTCTTCGGCCCGGGCCGCCAGAGCCTCGGCCGCGCCGGGATCGAGCTCGACCACTTCGGGGAGTAAGAGCGCCTGCCGGGCGACGCCGCCGGCCGCCATCTGCGCCTTCATGGTTTCGTAGACGAGACGCTCATGGGCGGCGTGCTGGTCGACGATGATCACGCCGTCACGGGTCTGGGCGAGGATATAGGTGGCGTGCACCTGGGCCCGGGCGGCGCCGAGCGGCTGATCTTCCGGCGCGGACGCCGGCGGCCCGTCATAGAGGAAATCCGGTTCAGCCCTGGCCGAAACCCCCGCTAGCCCCGGCAAGGTCGGCGACCAGGCGCCGGCGCGCCAGGCCGAAAACCCTTCGGCGCCTCTTGGCGAAGACCCGGGCCGGAAGCTGGCCATGGCCTGGGCGGCGACCGTGCTCGAGGCGCGATGTCCGGCGGCGGCCAGGGCGTGACGCACAGCGCCGACCAGCAGGCCGCGCACGGCGGCGGCGTCGCGAAAGCGCACCTCGGCTTTAGCCGGATGCACATTGACGTCGACCAGGGCCGGTTCGAGGTCCAGAAACAGCACCGCCACCGGATGCCGGTCGCGGGCCAGGACGTCGGCATAGGCGGCTCGGAGCGCCCCCTGCAACAGGCGGTCGCGCACCGGCCGCCCGTTGACGAACAGATACTGATGGGCGGCGACGCCGCGGTTATAGGTCGGTAGGCCGGCAAAGCCCGATAGCCGCACGCCATCGCGGCTCATGTCGATGGCCAGGGCGTTGGGGGTGAAGTCCTGGCCGAGCACGGCGGCGATCCGCGCCAGACGCCCCGCCTCGCCGCCCGCCTCGGCGGTCAGCCGCAAACCGCGGCGCTGATCGAGATCGAGGGCGAAGCCGACCTCGGGATGGGCCATGGCGGCGCGCCGCACCACCTCGCCAATGGCCAGGGCCTCGGCCCGCTCCGATTTCATGAACTTCAGCCGCGCCGGGGTGGCGTAGAAGAGTTCGCGCACCTCGATCCGCGTTCCATGCCGTCCGGCGAACGGGCTTGGACGCACCGCCCCCATCGCCCCACCGTCGAGACTGAGCGCAAAAGCGCTATCGGCCCCGATTGCGCGGCTGGCGATCACCAGCCTGGCCACCGAGCCGATCGATGGCAGGGCCTCGCCGCGAAACCCCAAGGTGGCGATGCGCAGCAGGTCGTAGCGACCGTCGGCGTCAGGGGTGAGCTTGGAGGTGGCGTGGCGTTCGACCGCCAGCGGCAGTTCCTCCGCGCTCATGCCGCGACCGTCGTCGGCGACCAGAATGCGCGCCAGGCCGCCGCCGTCGGCCTGCACTTCGATACGCGTCGCCCCGGCGTCGAGCGCGTTCTCGATCAGCTCCTTGACGACGCTCGCCGGCCGCTCGACCACCTCGCCGGCGGCGATGCGATTGACCAGATCGGGGGGCAGGCGTCGGATCACCATCTGCTGACTATAGGCGCGATTCCAGGCTCTGGGCCGCCAAGGCGACAACCAGGGCGTGCGGATCACCGGCCTCGATGAGCGTGAGGCCCGCCTGGGGGCGAAGGCCGCACGCCGGGGTGGCGATGACCGGCGCCCCCGCCGCCAGGGCGGCGAGCAAGGCTCGTGGCGATTCCTCGACGAGCGCCGGCTGGACCACCGCCGCAAGCCCTCCCAGCCATGATCCGCCAGGCGGCGCCCGATCGCGTTTGATTCCGTTCCAGAAGTCTTCGCCTTCCAGTTCCGCGCCCAGGGGGCGCAGGGCGAGTCCGAGCGTCCGGATCGCTTCCCGCACCTCGAAGGCGCCTTTGCGCGCCACGGTCGGGCCGGGAAAGCCGATGACCGCGCCCGCTGACCGCCGTGCCGCCGCTGGCGTCGCCCAATCGAGCCTTACCGCGCGGTCGCCGAACATCGCGCCAATCTCCGCGTGCGGTGTCACCAAGCGGTCGGCGGCCGCCAGGACCTCGGCCTCCCCCGCCGCCAGCCAAGCCGGCGCACGGTAGTCAGCCAGGCTGCGGCGCTCGGGATGGATGGCGAAGGCGGCGTCCAGGCGGGCCTGCAGTTCGGCGATCGGCAGGCGGCCCATCAAAATGTCGAAGCTGCGGCCACCGAGGTGTCCGAGGCGCCAAAGATACGGGGCAAGCGACTGGGCGATCACCAGATGCGTCGCGCCAGGCGGGAGTCTGCGTCCCAGGGCCGCGGCCAGGGCGGCGGAGGTTCGCACCTCCGCCTCACGGCGGGCCGGCCCCTGCTGTGGCGTCGTCCGCCAGGCCAGGGCGCGGCGCGCGGCCCACAGCGGCGCTTCCAGGACTGCTTCGAATCCCTCCGTGGCCCAGGCATAGCGCCGGAGGCCCCAGCGGCGCCCGTCGAGGGGCACGGCGATCAAATCTCCGGGTTGGCGGACGGCGGTCACATAGGCGCGAAACTCTGGCGCGGCCCCGTCGACGACAAAGGCGGTGCAATCCGATGGTCTGGCGGGCGATCGATGCCGATGACACTCCGTTTCGCCGCAGGCGCCGCAGCTCCTCGCGGTTTCCAGCGTGGGGATCGTCACGCGGTTTCGGGAAGAGGACGCGACCGGTGCGGCGGCGGCTGAATACAGACTGACGGTCAGGGACGTTGGGTCGAGGCCCACGCCAAGGCGCAGATCGCGATCGGCCGCGAAACGCAAATCGACATAGTTCCAGGCCACCGTGGCGTCATTGCCCGCCTCGGCCGCCGAGCCAGGAACGATACGCGAATGGCGGTGGCGCTCCAGGATGTCGCAATTCGCCTCGAGGGCCGCCTGATAGAGGGCGTTCGAGAGCTGGCAGAGGCCCCCACCGGTCGAAGCCACGAGACAACCTTCGCGCAGCATCCGGCCGTTCACATAGCCACGCCGCCGGTTGGGCGACCCGACTTGGCGCCAGAAGCTGAAAGGCGTTCGGGCCGGGATCAGCAACCCGTCGAGACGCCTGGCGGCCTGGCGGAGATTGTGGACCTTGCCGAGCTCAAGATCGCGCTCGGCGTCAGCGACATCGGACCACAGCCGGCTGGTCGAGCGCCCGGCCAACAGGTCGAGGTCCGATGGCGTTTCGGCCCGGCGCAGACGTTCGGGTCTATGCAGAATATCGCCAAGACCGCGCCTCAGCCGCAGACCGGCCGCCTTGGCTTCGAAGATCGCTTCCGACAGCGGCGTCGGCGTCCGCCAGTCGACATCCGCACGGCCTGATTGGCGGTCAGCCATCGACCCCCTCCCCGCAGCGGAGAATCTTAGCAGATGTGCGGCTCCGGCGCAGCGCCGGCGTCAGGCCTAGTCCTCGGCTTCAGCCTCGGTGCGGGTGACGCGTTCGGCGATGCGAGCCGACTTGCCACGCCGATCACGCAGATAATAGAGCTTGGCCCGGCGGACGGCGCCGCGGCGCTTGACCTCGATCGATTCGATCATTGGCGAGAGCACCGGAAAGACCCGCTCGACGCCTTCGCCGAAGCTGATCTTGCGAACCGTGAAGCTCTCCTGCAACCCGTGGCCGGCCCGGGCGATGACCACGCCCTCATAGGCTTGGACGCGCTCGCGCTCGCCTTCCTTGATGCGGACATTGACCCGCACCGTATCGCCGGGCTGAAAGGCGGGAATCTTCTTGCCGGCCAGGACTCGTTCGGCCTCGGCCTTTTCCAATTGCTCGATGACGTTCATCGTCGTTCTAGTCCTTCTTTCTGCTGGGCTTGACCGCGCCCTTTGCCTGTTGATTGGCGAGATGCGCCGCCCAGAGGTCTGGACGCCGCTCCCGCGTGGTCGCTTCCCGTTGATCCTGTCGCCAGGCCGCCACCTTGCGGTGATCGCCTGACAGCAGCACCTCCGGGATCGGACGGTCTTCGAAGCTGCGGGGACGGGTGTACTGGGGATGCTCCAGCAGGCCGCCCTCGAAGCTTTCCTCACCGAGGCTTGCCGCCTCGCCCAGAACCTTGGGCAACAGGCGCACGCAGGCCTCGATGAGAACCAGAGCCGCCGCCTCGCCACCGGCGAGAACCGCGTCTCCGACCGTCACTTCCTCGAACCCGCGGGCCTCGACGACCCGTTGATCCACCCCCTCGAAGCGGCCGCACAGGACAACCAGACCCTGGCCAGCGGCCCACTCACGAACCCGCGCCTGGGTCAGGGGCCGTCCCCGGGCGCTCATGCACAAAAGCGGACGTCCTGACGCCGCAACGCTATCCAGCGCCGCCGCGATCACGTCCGCCCGCATCACCTGGCCCGGACCGCCCCCGGCGGGGGTGTCGTCCAGGAAGCCGCGCTTATCGTCGGAAAAGTCGCGTATGTCCACCGTCTCAAGGGACCACAGGCCGCGCTCGCGCCACGCCGAGCCGATCAGCGACACGCCTAGCGGACCTGGAAACGCCTCCGGAAACATGGTCAGGACGGTGGCGACAAAAGCCATGGAAACGGGTTGCGCACGGCATGGCGGCCCAGGTCAACTGGCGATTGCGCGCCGGGCGATGTAGGAGACGCGCTCGCCGCGACGAGGTCCTTTCTCCGTGCGTCTGCCGCAGGCCAGACTCGATCAACTGCTCGATCGCTACCGCGAAATCGAAGCGCGCCTGGGCGCGGCCAGCGTCGCCGGCGAGATCGTGCGCCTGGGCAAGGAATATGCCGAACTGCGTCCGGTGGCCGAAGCCGCCGAGGCTCTGGCCAGGCGGCGGGCCGAACGCGCCGAGCTTGAAACCATGGCGGCGGCGGGCGAAGCCGACATCGCCGCCCTGGCGCGCGACGAGCTTCTGGCGCTCGACGCGGCTTTGCCGGACGAGGAGCGGGCCTTGGCATTGTTGCTGGCTCCGCGCGATGCCGACGAAGACGCGTCGGCCATCCTCGAAGTGCGGGCCGGAACTGGCGGCGACGAGGCGGCCCTGTTCGCTGGCGATCTCTTCCGCATGTACCAGCGCTATGCCGCCCTGCGCGGCTGGCGGGTTGAGATCGACAGCGTCTCCGAAGGCGAAGTCGGCGGCTATAAGGAGATCATCGCTTCGATCGGCGGGGTCGGGGTATTCGGCCGTCTGAAGTTCGAAAGTGGCGTGCATCGGGTGCAGCGGGTCCCGCAGACGGAGACCCAGGGCCGCATCCACACCAGCGCCGCCACGGTTGCGGTGCTGCCCGAACCGGAGGATGTCGAGATCGAGATCGCCGACGCCGATCTGCGCATCGACACCTATCGTTCCAGCGGGGCCGGCGGCCAGCACGTCAACAAGACCGACTCGGCGGTGCGTATCACCCACCTGCCCACCGGCATCGTGGTCACCTCGTCGGAGAAATCGCAACATCAGAACCGGGCGCGGGCGCTGAAGGTGCTCAAGGCCAGGCTTTACGATCAGAAGCGCGAGGCGCTTGACGCCCAACGCTCGGCCTCACGGCGCAGCCAGGTCGGGTCGGGCGACCGCTCCGAACGCATCCGCACCTATAATTTCCCGCAAGGGCGGGTGACCGACCACCGCATCAATCTGACCTTCTACAACCTGCCCAAGGTGCTGGAGGGCGAAGCTCTGGACGAGGTCATCGATCCGTTGGTGGCCGAGGATCAGGCGGCCAGGCTGGCCAGCCTGGAAGACAGCGCCTGAGAGGCGGCACGGCGCCACGATCCTGACGCTCGGGCGTGTTCGCTTTGACCGTGGACGTTCCGCTGACCCTGAGAGTGAAAGGCCGGGCCGCGCGCGGCCTGGCGGTCAGCTTCAGCCTCGTTCTGCATCTTGGACTGCTGCTGGCGGTGATCGCGACGGTGCGGCCAACGCCCCTAGCGCGGCGCGAGATCGTCATCGTCGCGCCGGTCGAGCTCATACCCCCGCCGCCAGTGGAGAAGCCCACTCCCAAACCGCCATCGCCGGCTACACCGGCGGCCCAGGCCGAACCCGCCAAGGCCTCGGCGGCGCCGGCCCGCGCCCAGCCCACACCCTTTCACCGCCCCGCCACCGTTGTCGCGGCCGCCGCCGAGCCGCTCTCTGGCCAGGCGGGAGTCAGCGACGGCGAGTTGGCCGGCGCCGTCGGGGCGGGCGGCGGCGGTGGCGGATCGTGCGACATGCCGGCGCGACTCCAGGCGGCGCTGCGCCGAGACCCCCTGGTGCGGGCCGCGGCGACCGAGCCCGGGCTCGCCGGCAATCACGCCATTCGGGTCTGGAACGGCGATTGGGTGCAGAGCGGCGGCGAAGACGGCAAGGGCCTGCAGGCGGTCCGCGAGGCGATCCTATGGGAAGTCGGCTTCTCTCCCGCCGCCTGCCGCGCCCAGCCGGTCCGGGGCCTCATCCGGCTATCGCTCGGCGAAGGCCCCGGCTCGGCCCAGCTCATATTGGGAACCGGGGCCTGGCGGTGGTCTGACCTCCTAAGTGTCCGCCGCTAAGCCATGACGATGACGACCACACGGCGGTTCTGAGCCCGGCCGGCGCGCGTGTGGTTGGAGGCGACGGGCGAATCCTGGCCGTAGGAGATCGTCGACATCCGGTTCAACGGCACGCCCTGCTGATTCATGAACAGACGCACCGCCTCGGCGCGGGCTTCGCCCAGCCGCTTGTTGGCGGATTGATCGCCGGTCGCGTCCGTGTGACCCTGGATCTCAAGATAGACATTCTTATTGTCGGTCTTGAGCTTCTGCACGAAATCCATCAGCCGGGTCTGGGCCTCTGGTGAAAGCCGTGAGCCATCGACCGGGAACTTCACCGAGTCGTCGGAAAGCACCATCTGGTAGAGGAACTTGCCCTCCGCCAGCTTGCCGGCCGCTTCGGCCCGCTCCAGAGCCTCACGCGAGGTCTGGTCGAGATTGGCCATATGCGTGTCGTCCTGGTCGAGCCGGGCGCGATCGGCGCTGACCTTCTGGTCGACGACGGCGACGTTCTGGCGCACGAAGCCGCGCGTGGCGCAACCGCCGAGCGCCGTAACCCCGGCCAAGGCGACGCCGGCTATCCAGATGCTGGTGTGGACCTTCATGTATTCCTCTTCACTGTCGGCGACCGGGTCGCCCGATGGTTTCCCCGCTTCTTAGCTGACCGGGCCAAGACGGCCATTTCGTGGCCGGTCGGCGCCCCCCTTCGATGAGGCTCTGAAGCTGGCTGGTGAATCCACGCAGATCGCGGGCCAAGCCGCTGGCCAGAGTCCTGCCGACCTCACGCGGCGAGGCGGGATAGGCCTTGCCGAGGGTATCGGCCATCGTCGCCCCGCGCTCGCCCATCGGTCTGGCGGCCCCGACGGTCGTGTCGCAGGCGGTCTGATGCTCGATCTCCGAATTGAGCTCGGCGCCCAAGAGAACGATCAGCACCGAAAGCCACAGCCACAACATGAAGCCGATCAGGGTGCTGAGCGAGCCGTAGGTGACACCCAGGTGACCGAAGGCGTCGAGATATCGGGAAAAAGCCAGCGAACCGACCATCCAGGCCACGGCGGCGAACAGACCGCCGGGGATCAGCCAGCGCCACCGGGCCGGCCGGCGACTGGGCGCGAGCCGATAGACAACGGTGAAGGTCGCCGTCGCCCCCGTCAGTATGCCCACCCAGCGCAATGGATCCCACAGCGCCGCGATGTCGGCGAAGCCCAGGCGACGCAGAACGTCCGGCGCGGTGGCGGAGGCGCAGGCGGCGGCGACGATGACCAGCACAGCGACAAGAGTGGCGCCATAGGTCAACAGAACCCGGGGTAGAAAGGCGCGCTTCTCGGTTTCATTGTAGGCGATATTGACGGCGTCGAACAAAGCCTGAACGCCGGACTTGGCGCTCCATACCGACACCGCGGCGCTGAGCAGAAAGGCGGCGCTGAGGGCGGCCCGCCGACTGGCGGCGATGCGGACCATCTGGTCGCCGAGGAAATTGACCGCCTGGCTCGGGAACAGCGCCGAAACCTGCACGAACTGCCGCTCGACGGTGTCGACGTCGGTGACCAGGCCGAACAGCGAGACGAAGGCGGCGATGGCCGGGAAGGTGGCCAGGAGCAGATAGAAGGTGACGCCGCCGGCCAGGGCCGGCAGACGGCCGCGGTTCATCTCCGCGTAGGTGCGCCACAGAATGTCTTTCCAGCCGCGCGGCGGTATCTGCCAGGGCGCGCGCGCACAACGGCCGCGGCCCGGCTCGCGGGCGTCGATCTCGGCCGGCGTCAGGCGATCGAGGCGTTCGCCTTCCCGGTCCCGCCAGCGCTGGATGGCCCCGGCCGCCAGCACCAGCCACGGGCCTAAGCCCACCGCCAGGCGCACGGATTTGGCGGCCGCCGCCAAGGCCGAAGGCCGGCGGCTGGGTTTGGAAGAGCGCTTGTCGGGCCTTGACGTCATTGTCTCTCTCGCCTTGCGCGCCCGACAGTGGCAGCTTGGCCGCATGGCCATTGCTTCGCTGTACCGTCACCCGATCAAGGGATTCACGCCCCAGAAGGTTGCCGCCGCATCTCTTGAGCCGGACCGGCCATTTCCCGGCGACCGCCTGTACGCGGTCGAGGACGGGCCGAGCGGTTTCGACCCCCTGGCTCCGGCGCACATCGCCAAGAACCGGTTCACGGTTCTCGCCAAGATCGCCGAGGTGGCCAAGGCTCGCACCCACTACGAAGTCGAAAGCGGCCTGCTGACGGCGACGGCGGAAGGCCAGCCGGCCTTCTCAGGGCGATTGGATCGGGCGGCGGGGCGCGAGGCTTTCGCTCTTTGGCTGACGGCTCTGCTCGGCGAGGCCGCGGGCGGCCCCCTCAAGGTGCTGCCCGGCGAGGGTCACCGCTTCCTCGACTGGCCGGCCGGGCACGTCTCGATCATCAATCTGGCCAGCATCGCCGATTTCGCCAACCGCCTGGGCCAAGGCATCGATCCGCTGCGCTTCAGGGCCAACCTCTATGTCGACGGCTGGCCGGCCTGGGCCGAGGCCGACTGGGTCGGCCGCACGCTCAAGCTGGGGAAGGCCCGCGCCGAAGTGATCAGAACCATCACCCGCTGCGCCGCCCCGGATGTCGATCCCGACACCGCGCGACGTGACATTGCCGTCACCGAGCGGCTGAACGCCTTCTATGGGCATATAACCTGCGGACTCTATGTGCGTGTCACCAAGGGCGGCCGGGTCGCCGAGGGCGATGTGGCCGAGCCAGTCGCCTAGATCTTGGCGACCGCCAGATCATGGCCGGCCAGCGCCCGCTCGATCAGCTTGATGGTGTTTGGCAGGCCGAAGATCACTGCGAAAGACCCGAAGCGCGGCCCTTGGCTCTGGCCGAGCAGGACTTCGTAAAGCGCCGAAAACCAACTGCGCAGCGGCTCGAAGCCGGCGGCCTTGCCCGCCGCATACACCTCGTTCTGGACGGTCTCGGCGTCGTTGGTTTCCGCCGGCAGCGCGCGCAGGCGAGCGGCCAGGTCGGCGAAGGCGGCACGCTCGCGCTCGTCCGGGGCGCGGAAGCGTTTGGCCGGCCGCACGAAGTCCTCATAGTAGTTGACCGCATAGTCGGTCAGCCGATCGAGAAGCGGGTCGCTTTCTGGCGTCGCCCCAGGAAAATGGCGGCCGATGAATCCCCACAGGATCGCCTTGTCTGAGGCGTTGGACGCGGAGACGAGGTTGATCAGCAAGCCGAACGAGACCGGGGATCCGCGCTCCGGCGGCGCGCCGCCGTGCACGCTCCAGACCGGGTTGTCGAGCCGATTGGCCGGCCGGTCGCCTTCATCCGCGGGCGGGCGATTGTAGGCTTCGAGATGCTGGAGGTATTCGTCGGCGGCGCGGGGGATGACGTCCAGAGCCAGCTTCTTGGCCGACTTCGGCGAGCCGTAAAGGTAATAGACCAGGCTTTCCGGCGCGCCGTAGCGGCTCCATTGCTCAAGGGTCAGGCCGTTGCCCTTGGACTTGGAGATCTTCTGGTTGTGCTCGTCGAGAAAGAGCTCGAAGTTGAACCCCTCCGGCGGTTCGCCGCCCAGGATCGTGCATATTCGCGATGACACCTTGACCGACTCGATCAGGTCCTTGCCGCTCATCTCATAGTCGACCGCGAGCGCCGTCCACCGGCTGGCCCAATCGGGCTTCCATTGCAGCTTGACCGCACCCCCAGCGACAGGTGTCTCGACCCGCGCGCCATCTTCGTCTTCGAAGACGATGGTCCCCCTCTCGGGGAAGCGCTCCAGGGTCGGGACCTGCAGCACCCGGCCGGTGGTCGGACTGATCGGCAGGAACGGCGAATAGGTGGCCCGGCGTTCGGGCCGGAGGGTCGGGAGCATCACCGCCTGCACCGCCTCGAACCGCTCCAGCACTCCTTGCAGGGTGGCGTCGAAACGCCCGGACGCATAGCACTCGGTCGCCGACAGAAACTCGTAGTCGAAGCCATGCGCGTCGAGGAAGGCGCGCATGCGGGCGTTATTGTGGGCCGCGAAGCTCTCATGCTCGCCGAACGGGTCGCGCACCCGGCTGAGCGGCTTGCCGAGGTCCTCGGCCAAGGCCGCGCGGTTGGGCACGTTGTCAGGGACTTTTCGCAGCGCGTCCATGTCGTCGGAAAACGAGATCAGGACGGTCGGAATGGCGTCCTCGGTCAAGGCCCGAAAGGCGTTGCGCACCATGGTCGTGCGCGCCACCTCGTTGAAGGTGCCGATATGCGGCAGGCCCGAGGCTCCATAGCCGGTCTCCAGGATGACCGGCGCGGCCAGTTGCGGCGCGGCCCGCACGGCCTCGGCGAGCCGGCCGGCGGCGATCAGGGCCGCCGCTTCGACGCGCTGGGCCGGATCGCTGATCCGAACCCTGAGGATCCGGCTTAGCAAGGCGCGGGCCTGCTCGAACGGCCACGGCCGCGCCTGCTGCGCGAGATGGGAAAGGCCGGTCAGCATCGGTGGCCGGCGTTAGGCCGAAAGCGGCTGGACCGTCAATCGCCCCCGCCGTCCTGGCGGGCGAGCATGAAATGGCCGCGCAGCGCCGCCACCGGAGAGGTGCGCGCCTCCTGCCAGGCTTCGACCCGGACATTGGCGATGCGTCGCCCGAGCTTGACGACCTCGGCGCGGGCGAAGGTGGTGCGGGCGCGGCCCGGGCGCAGATACTCAATCGTGACATCAATAGTGCGCGGTAGCCGCCGGGCTGGCTCACGCACCGCCAACTGGCAGATGGCGGTCATCTCCAGAAACGCCCCGATGACCCCGCCGTGCAGGGCCGGCAGCAGCATATTGCCGACCAGGTGCGGCGCGAACGGCAGGACGGCGGTCATCTCGTCGCCCGCCAGCTCGGCGCGCATCCCCAGGAAGGCGGCGTAGGGCACCGCCTCCAGAAGCGCCGCCAGCCGGGCGTCGCGCTCGCCACTCATGCCGGCGCCGGAGCGGCGGTGAGCGAAAAGGCGGCCTGGGCGGCGGCGACCGGATCGGTCTCGTCGCGATCGTAGGCCACGGCGCGCACGAAGGCGATGGAGCGGGTCAGCTTGTAGCAATGCGCCTGGGCGATGATCTCCAGCCCCGGCTCGGCGGGACGCATATAGTCGATGCGCAGATCCAGAGTGGCGATAGGCGAAAAGCCGCCCTTTTCGGCGATCAGGCGTGAAGACACCGCCAGGCCGCAAACATGGTCGAGCAAGGTGGTGACCACACCGCCGGCCAGGACGCCGGTCCGCGGGTCGCCGACCAGCTTTTGCGCGTGCGGAACCGCCATGGTCGCCACACCCGGCTCGACCGACACCAGCCTGAAACCCAGGGCCGCCGCCTGCGGCGTCGCATCCGCCATGCGGGCTCCCAGTTCGGCGAGATCGGTGGCGAATTCCGGCGGCTCGGTCATACCGCTTATAGGGACAATCCCGCCGCCGCGCCTATATCCCAGGCGTGATCCGGCCCTCAGACCTGTTGCGCCCCAGTCCGGATGGCCTGTGCTGCCCGCCTGGCGGCTTCCACATCGATCCACCGCGCCCCGTGGAACGGGCGGTAATTACGCACGGCCATTCGGATCATGCGCGCGCCGGCCACGGATTGGTCATGGCGACGCCAGAAACCCTGGCGATCATGCAGGCGCGCTATGGCGACGGTTTCGCCGGCCGCACCCTTTGCCTCCCCTATGGCCGGAGCATCGGGCAGGACGGTGTCGAGGTTACCCTGGTTCCAGCCGGCCATGTGCTCGGCTCGGCGCAGGCGGTGGTGCGCTGGCGCGGCCTGACCATGGTCGTTTCCGGAGATTATAAGCGCCGCCGCGATCCCACGTGCCCGCCGTTCGAACCCATCGCCTGTGAGGTGTTCATTACCGAGGCGACCTTCGGCCTACCGGTTTTCCGCCATCCGCCGGACGCCGGCGAAATCGAAACCTTGATCGCCAGTGTGCGCCAGTTCCCGGATCGGACGCATGTCGTCGGCGCCTATTCGCTCGGCAAGGCGCAGCGGGTCATCGCCCTGTTGCGCGAAGCGGGCTGGGAGGCGCCGATCCACGTGCACGGCGCCTTGGAGCGGATGAACGCCCTCTATGGCCGCTTTGGAGTCGACCTCGGAACTCTGGCGCCGGCGACCGGCTTGCCACGCGCGGCGCTGGCGGGGCAGATCGTCATCGCCCCGCCCTCGGCGGTGTCCACGCCCTGGTCGAGGCGTCTGGCCGATCCGGTGGATGCGTTCGCGTCCGGCTGGATGAGCGTGCGCGCGCGCGCACGCCAGCGCGGTGTCGAGCTGCCGCTGGCGATCTCCGACCACGCAGATTGGGACGAACTCACCGCCACCCTCGCCGAACTGGCGCCGGCCCAGGTGTGGATCACCCATGGGCGGGAGGAAGCCCTCGGACGCTGGTGCGACCTCGCTGGCCAACCGTGGAAGGCCTTGGCCCTGGCCGGTTATGACGATGAGGCGGACTAGATGCGCGCCTTCGCCCACCTGCTCGACCGACTCTCGCTCACCTCTTCCCGCAACGCCAAGCTGACTCTGGTCAGCGACTTCCTCCGCCAGACGCCGGATCCGGAGCGCGGCTGGGCCCTGGCGGCCCTCACCGGCGATCTGACATTCGATGCCGCCAAGCCCGCGCTGCTGCGGCGCCTGGTGGAATCGCGCGTCGATCCCATCCTGTTCGCCTGGTCGTATGACTATGTCGGCGACCTCGCCGAGACCGTCGCTCTTATCTGGCCCGCCCAGACGGGCGCTAACCGAGAGCCGGAGCTTTCGGAGGTCGTCGATGCGCTCGGGTCAGCCAGCAAGGCGGACGTTCCCGGACTCATTGGGGCCTGGCTGGACGCGCTCGACGCCGATGGCCGCTGGGCGCTGCTGAAACTCATGACCGGCGGACTGCGCGTCGGCCTCTCGGCCCGCCTGGCCAAGCAAGCCGCGGCCGACCTCGGCGGCGTCGAGGTCGCCGAGATCGAGGAGATCTGGCATGCGCTCAGGCCCCCCTATGGCGATCTCTTCGTCTGGCTGGAGGGTCGCGGCGAGCGGCCGAGCGCGGAAACCCCGGCGCGCTTCCGGCCGGTGATGCTGGCCCAGGCGCTGGAGCCGGCGGACGATTTCCCCAAGCTCGACCCGGCCAGTTACGCCGCGGAGTGGAAATGGGACGGAGTGCGCGTGCAGGCGGTGAGCGAGGCCGGTGTGCGGCGCCTGTACAGCCGCACCGGCGAAGATATGGGCGCGGCGTTTCCGGACGTGTTGGCGGCGCTCGACTTCGAAGGGGTCGTCGACGGCGAACTGCTGATTCGCCGCGGCCAGGGCATTGGCAGTTTTGGCGAGTTGCAGCAGCGGCTGAACCGGAAGAGCGCCGGTGAACGCCTGATCGCGGAATTTCCCGCCGGCATTCGGGCCTACGACCTGCTGGTCGATGGGTCGGAGGATGTGCGCGACCGGCCGTTTGGCGAACGCCGGTCGAGGCTGGAAGCGTTTGTCGCGACTCTCGATCCCGGCCAGATCGATCTTTCCCCCCTCCAGCCCTTCGCCAGCTGGGAGGAACTCGCCCGCCTGCGCGCCGAGCTCCCAAAGGGCGATCCGGCGCGCGCCGAAGGCCTGATGCTCAAGCGATGGGACTCGGCCTACCTGCCCGGCCGGCCGAAGGGGCCGTGGTTCAAATGGAAGCGCGATCCGATGCGCGTCGATGCGGTGCTGATGTACGCGCAGCGCGGACACGGAAAGCGCTCGGGATACTATTCCGACTACACCTTCGGGGTGTGGCGCGAGGACGCCGTCGGGGCGCGCATGCTCACCCCGGTCGGCAAGGCCTATTTCGGCTTTACCGACGAAGAACTGAAGCAACTGGACGCCTTCGTGCGCCACAACACCACCGAGCGGTTCGGCCCCGTGCGGGCGGTCCGCGCCGATGAGAGTTTCGGCCTCGTGCTCGAGGTGGCGTTCGAGGGCCTGCAGCGTTCGAGCCGGCACAAGTCGGGCCTGGCGATGCGCTTCCCGCGCATCGGCCGGATCCGCTGGGACAAGCCGGCGCGCGAGGCCGACGAACTGGCGACGCTCGAGAGACTGCTGGAATAGCCGTCGATCCGCAACAGGCCGCGGCCTGCCGCGCGGCGCATGAGGCGGCGATGGCGCGCAAGGCGGCCCAGTCAGCGGCCGGTCAGCGGCCGGCCCGCCCGTCCGAGACCTAGCCATTGAAGGCGAGGATGGCGGCGATGATCGCATCCTGCGTCGCCTCATCCAGGTAGGGATGCATCGGCAGAGCCAAGACCTTGCCGGCCTTGGCCTCGCTGACCGGCAGGCCGCCGGGGCCGCGCGGAAAGTGCGCATACGGCGCCTGCCGGTGCATCGGCACGGGATAATAGACCGCCGTCGGCACCCCTTGCGCCTTGAGGTGCGCGGCCAGGCCATCGCGGTCGCGGTGCTCGATCACATACTGGGCCCAGACCGAGGTCGCGCCAGGCGCGATCAGCGGAAGGCGCTCCACGCGGTCGGCGAGGCCAGCCGCATAGCGAGCGGCGACCACCTGGCGCGCCGCGATCTCATCGGCGAAAATCGCCAGTTTCTCCAGAAGGATCGCCGCCTGGAGGCTATCTAGTCGCGAGTTCATGCCGATGCGGGCGTTGAGATACTTCGGGTCGTGCGCCGAAGACGCCGACGCGCCATCGCTCGGGGTCGCCTTGCCATGG